>DAOUZV010000012.1 GCA_030665485.1 Chloroflexota bacterium
AGATGATTTTTCCAAGATCGATATATTGGTTAATAACGCTGGTATAACCCGTGACAAGCTTATCGTGCGCATGTCCGAGGATGAGTGGGACCAGGTATTGAACATAAACCTCAGGGGCACCTTTTTGTGCACCAGGGAAGCGCTGAAACCCATGATGAAGCAGCGCTGGGGGCGTATTATCAACATTGCCAGCGTGGTCGGCCTTATGGGCAACGGTAGCCAGGCCAATTACGCTGCCTCCAAGGCCGGAATCATTGCTTTGACCAAATCGACGGCCAAGGAAGTGGCTTCGCGGGGAATAACGGCAAATGCCATAGCCCCCGGATTTATCGATACCGAGATGACGAGTCAGCTTAAGCAAGAGGTTAAGGAAGCGTATGAAAAGCAGATTCCTGTGGGTCATTACGGCACGCCCGAGGATATAGCCAATGCTGCGGCCTTTCTGGCCTCCGAGGGGTCGGGGTATATCACCGGCCAGGTTCTGAGCGTTAACGGCGGCATGCTGATGCCCTGACGGGTGATTGATGGCTGGTGTTAGACGAAAAGCGAGAATTATTGCCCTGCAAACCTTGTTTGAGGTTGACTCTGTTGACCACAATCCGGAACCAACTTTGGAGCGCTTGATAGCTGAGAGTGACCTGCCTGAAGAACCAGCGTCTTTTGCTCGTGAACTGATTCAGGATGTTTTGAACAGCAAGAACAGCATTGATGCGGTGATCCGGACTCATGCTCCGGCGTGGCCGCTCAGCCAGATGGCAGTAGTTGACAGGAACATACTCAGGATTGCCATCTGTGAGATAATGGTAGAGGGCAAGGTGCCGGTGAAGGTGGCCATTAATGAGGCCATAGAGCTTGCCAAAATGTTTGGCAGTGATACATCGCACAAGTTCATCAATGGGGTGCTGGGTTCGGTTAGTGCGAAAGCGTGATTTTTGAAGGTAGCTCTTGACAGCTACCAATGATTTATATAATCATATCTTTAAGATATTTTTAAATAATTCTGGGTTCATAACCTAGGTAAAATAGATCAGGGGGTAATAAGGATGGCGACGGTTTTCGATAGAGTCAAGGATATTGTTATAGACAGGTTGGGGGTTGATGAAGTTGATGTGGTTGCTGCAGCCTCTTTTGTTGATGATCTGAATGCTGATTCACTCGACCTGGTGGAAGTGATTATGGCGATGGAAGAAACCTTTAGCGATGGCGACAACGCTTTTGAGATACCCGATGATGATGCCGAACAGATACAAACCGTACAGAATGCCGTTGATTACATAAAATCCCGGGGAATATCTGACTAATAAATCGCAGGTCGATATATTAGAATACATTGATCTTCTAGAAGTAAGGTTTTGTTGGGTGGTATGGTTACCCGGCAGAACCTTTGTCTTATTATGTCGCTCCGCTGTGCAAATGGGATAACGTTGACCGTACGCTTGGCTTAACATAATCTTCGTTGACCTGCCAAGGCTGCTGTGCTATCATCTTGGCAAAGATTTGCACTCAAATAACCCCCTTAGTCAATACTTGTGGAATTGCCAAGGAGGACAGAATGTCGGCGTTGACCGATCTTTATGAGGAGATAGCTCCCTGTCAGCAATGCACGTTATCCAAGACCCGTACCATGGTGGTACCCGGAGAGGGAGCCGAGAATGCCGACATCGTATTTATTGGAGAGGCACCGGGGTGGCACGAGGACAAACAGGGCAGGCCCTTTGTTGGACCCGCGGGCAAGTTCTTGGATGATCTTTTGGGCCTCATTGGATTAAAAAGAAGCGATGTTTACATAGCCAACATCATAAAATGCCGTCCGCCCGATAACCGCGATCCGCTTCCCCCCGAAATTGGCGCCTGTAAGAAATGGCTGGACCGTCAGCTTGAGATCATCAGGCCCAAGATGATAGTGACGCTTGGTAGATATTCCATGGCCAGATATTTCCCCGGCCAGGTCATCAGCAAGATTCATGGAACCTCAAAGAAGGAAGACGGTATTATCTATTTTGCAATGTATCACCCCGCCGCCGCTTTGCACCAGCAGAAGCTGAGGCAGGTTATTGAGGACGATATGCGGAAAATCCCTCAGGTTTTGGCCGATGGCAGTGCTGCGGATGAGGAAGACGAGAAAAAAGAGGAGCGACCGGAACAGTTGAGTATGTTCTAGAGTATGGCTGTAAAGAAACTAAAAGTTATTCCCCTAGGAGGCCTTGGTGAAATAGGCAAGAACATGCTTCTTTTAGAGTATGACAAGGACATCATCATTATAGATGCCGGACTTATGTTCCCTGAGGAGGATATGCTCGGTGTCGATATGGTGATACCCGATATCACCTATCTACTGGAGAACAAGGATAAGGTCAGGGGGATAATAATAACCCACGGTCACGAGGATCATATCGGCGCTCTGCCGTTCGTTCTTCCAAAGATCAACGTTCCGATTTATTCAACAAAGCTAACCAATGGGCTTATTACCGTAAAACTGAAAGAGCGCAAGCTACTGGCTGAGGCCAATCTGAATATCGTGACGCCTGGAGAAACGTTCTCTCTTGGCCGGTTTAAGATCGAGTTTTTCGCGGTAAACCACAGTATCCCCGACGCTGTGGGACTTATAATTCAGACACCTGTTGGCGTTGTGGTACATAGCGGTGATTTCAAGGTGGACTACACCCCGGTAAATGGCAAGCCGACAGACCTGACGCGTCTGGCGCAGCTGGCGAATCAAGGAGTATTACTGCTGATGTCGGATTCCACGTATGTTGAGCAGACGGGGTATACCGGCTCTGAGAAGGTGGTGGGGCAGTCTTTAGGGCGCTTCTTTGGCGAGGCCCAGGGCAGGGTGATTGTGGCCACGTTTGCTTCTCACATCTCCCGAATTCAGCAGGTTATAGATGCTGCTGTAGCTCATGATCGCAGGCTTTTCGTTATCGGTCATAGCATGAATAACAATGTCAAGATGGCCGCGAAACTGGGCTACCTCAATATTCCTGAGGGGGTGATTGGCCAAAACTGGGAACTGACCAAACTACCCCTTAACAAGATAATCGTTATTACTGCCGGTACACAGGGGGAACCGACCTCCACTCTGGTCAAGATGGCAAACCGCGATCCGGCACAGATCAAAGTTGTGCCAGGCGATACTATAATCATGTCGGCAACCCCGATACCGGGCAACGAGACGATGATAAATAAAACCATCGATAATCTTTTCAGGCAGGGTGCACGGGTTCTTTATGGACGGATAGCAGACGTTCATGTGCATGGCCATGGCGGGCAGGAGGAACTTAAAATGATGCTGGCAATGACCAGGCCGCAGTTTTTTGTGCCCATACATGGTGAGTATCGTCACCTGGCTCTGCATGCAAAACTGGCGGAGTCTTTTGGGATTGCCAAAGAAAATATCTTCGCCCTGGAGGACGGCCAAATTTTAGAACTTGGTCTAGATAAAGGACGGGTTGCCGGAAAGCTGCCCTCAGGCAATGTTTACGTTGACGGGCTGGGCGTTGGCGATATAGACCATGTGATATTGCGTGACAGGTGGTTGTTGTCTCAAGACGGCGTGGTTGCTATTATAGTTGCAGTTGATAAGAATACGGGCAAGATAGTGGGACATCCCGACATCGTATCGCGCGGTTTCGTTGATTTAGAGGAATCGGAGGACATGATCGAGCTGGCAAAAGGGGAGATAGTCAAAGCTGTGGGACGTAGTGCCAATCATACCGCCGAGCTAGGTTTTATCCATACGAAGATTAAAGAGGTGGCGGGCAAGTTCTTTTATAAGCAGACCAAGCGCCGTCCCATGATCTTGCCTATAGCTATAGAGGTGTAATGCAAAATATTACCTGGCAGAAGATTTTAAGGTGGCTGATAGTTGCCGTTTTCGTAGCGGTGATAACCTGGCCCATATGGGACGGGCGTGCCGTAAGCCTGTTTGGTGTGGGGTCGGTTCTGCTGATGGTTTGGGCCGCCGTGCTGGGCTGGCTGGTTCTGCGCTATTATACCGGTAACCTTTATCAGCGGTGGAACCGCTGGGTGGGCGCGCTTATAATTTCAGCCGCTCTACTGGGCATGTTGGTTCTTTTCGATGTTACAGGTATAAGCCTCAAAGGCGTATCGCTTGATTCGGCAGACCAGACGACGCTGGGAGGTTTGATAGGGCAGTACGTCGCTGGTGATCTGGGGCCAGATTTCTTCAATGGCATGTACCGCTTGATTGTTATAGCTATACTCGGTATTATCGTTGTTTTTCCGACGAAAACCTGGCAGTTGATATGCAGCGCAATCGGGCTGCTTAAGCGCGGACGTGGCCAGAGTTCCGCTCCATTGGTTTTGCCGTCGCAGTCCCCCGTTGGCAATATAGAGCTGGTGACGGAGCCGGAAACCGATTCGATAGCTGAGGAGACTGTCGAGCAGTCTATCGAAGATGAAGATCATGTGGATTACCCACTGGGAGAGCATCCAGGCGATATATCATATGAAGCCGAAGAACGGAAGGACACAGTTATTGAAGAAGCGGAAGCTACTTCAACGGGACCAATAGGCTTGTTGGTAAGGGCGCCCATAGCAACTGATACTGATTCCAACAAGGATGTTAACGAGAAAAGGGCCCAGATAATTGAGCAGGCGCTGTCCAGCTACGGCGTAGATGCCAGAATTGTGCAGATCAATCCCGGTCCCACGGTAACTCAGTTTGGTGTGGAGCCGGGATGGGATCGCAAGTATAAAAAGATCATTGAAAGAGATTACGACGGCAAGGTAAAAAGAGATAGAAATGGTAGCCCCATAGAGTACTTTGAGGAGATATCCAGAACCAGGGTAAAGGTAGAGCGCATTACCTCTTTAGCCAATGATCTGGCGCTGGCGCTTGCCGCTCCCGCCATCAGGTTTGAAGCTCCGGTTCCCGGCAAGTCCATCATTGGGCTTGAGGTTCCAAATGAGATAAAATCTGTTGTATCTTTGCGGGATTGTATGGAAAGCCAGGTTTTTGCTAAAGACAAGGCAAAAAGCAAGCTGGCGCTGGCCCTGGGCCAAGGCGCTGGTGGTGAAGTCGTCGTTGGTGATTTAGCGCAGATGCCGCATCTGCTCATTGCCGGTGCTACTGGCAGCGGTAAGACGGTTTGCCTAAGTGCAATAATCGCCTGCATACTGGTTAACAACACGCCGTCCGATGTGCGTATGCTGCTGATAGACCCCAAGCGCGTTGAGCTGGTGGCGTACAATGACATCCCACATCTGATATCGTCGGTGGTAGTCGACCTTGAAGAGGCAATAGGTGCTTTAAGGAAGGTTACCTGGGAGATGGATAACCGCTACAAGAAATTTGCCGCGGCCGGCGTCAACAACATAGTCAATTTCAACAAGAAGGTAAAGGAAAGCGACAGGTTGCCCTATCTGGTGGTAATAATCGATGAGCTGGCTGATTTGATGTCGGCCTCTGCCGATATGGTTGAGCCCGCCGTATGCCGAATAGCCCAACTATCCAGGGCAACCGGAATACACGTTATCATCGCCACGCAGCGCCCGTCGGTTGATGTTATCACCGGGCTTATCAAGGCCAACTTCCCCACACGCATCAGCTTCTCTGTACCATCGCAAATCGATTCGCGTACTATACTCGATGTTGCCGGTGCCGAAAAGTTGCTGGGCAGCGGCGATATGCTTTACTTTCCCATAGGTGCTGCCAAGCCCAAGCGTTTGCGGGGGGCCTTTGTATCGGACAAGGAAGTGAGCAGGCTGGTCAGGTTCTGGAGAGAGCGCAGGGACATCAACGGTGATATCGTAGCTGAAACGTTTGCTGCGCTGGAACCTCCGCCGGGCTCCGAGGAAGACTCTATGTTGGAGGAAGCGAGGCGTCTTGCCATAGAGTCTAATCGCATATCGACATCTTTTCTGCAGCGCAGGCTGCGCATCGGTTACCCGCGTGCAGCCAGAATTATGGACATGCTGGAGGAAGAGGGTATCATCAGCCCCGCTGAGCCGGGCAAGCCGCGCGAGGTGCTGGGCGGAGATAATGGCGATAATCTGGACGACGTCTAGATTATTTATTCCCGTATTCGTTGCGTTCCAGATGCCGCACGCTCGATGCTAAAGTGGTAACGTAGTTTTCTCCACTGATGTAAAGCGCCGGGTCTACTTTTGTCAAATCAAGCAAGTCTTTATCTGTAAACGCCATTTTGTCGTAATGTACCGTGACGATTTTACCCACGCACCACTCATGGTCACCCAGCGTTGCGTGGTCGTACAGCTCACATTCATATGCGGCGTAGGCCTTTTTAAGGATGGGGGCGTTTATTTTGACAGATTCCTCTTTTTCCATATTAAACTTTTCGAACTTATCAACATCGCTGCCCTTGCTGCCGCCGGTTGCGGCGACAAGCTCCGCATATTTCAGTGGCATAAAGTTCACCGCAAATGCATTGGCTTCCAGTATCTGTTCCAAAGTAAATCTTCTTGGTGATATGGATACACCGTATAGCGGCGGGTTTAGCGATATGGGCGCGTGCCATGCTACTGCCATGGCGTTATCCTTGCCCTTGCCGTGGCAGGTAACTATGGTTGCGTGGAACGGGTAATGGTAGCTGAATTTGCCTGCGCCATCACGAATTGCCTTTGCCATCTTCCTCATCCTCCTTAACGCGTTTAAGCACGGCGTCCTCATAGATTTTGGCTACGCCCTTGCCGTGCTGAGTCATCCTCTCTTTTTGCTTGCGTTTGCGCTTTTCGCGCTTTTCCTGTTTGGTTTCTTTCTCTGGATCCATATTATCGCCTTTTGCGGTGTCTGCTTGCCTTAGTGCCGGCACCGGCTATGATCTCATCCTTGGTTGTGGCCAGATCTTTTCTTAACTCCAGTATATTATCCCGCAGCATGGCCGCTTTCTCAAACTCCAGATTTTTGGCGGCTATCTTCATCTGCGATTCCAGATCTTTGATCAGGCGCACGATCTCATCTTTGGGTATCTGCATAAACGGGCTTATCTTCTCCGGTTCTTCCTTGGCGTGCTTAAACAGCTGGTCGGTGATGCCCTTTATCGCTTTCTTGATACTCCTGGGGGTTATGCCGTGCTTTTCGTTGTAGTCCATCTGGATCATGCGGCGCCTGTTGGTTTCATCTATGGCGTTTCGCATCGAGCCGGTGACGCTGTCGGCGTACATGATGACGTGGCCGTCCTCATGGCGGGCGGCGCGTCCCATCGTCTGTATCAGCGCCCCGGTCGATCTCAGATACCCCTCTTTATCGGCATCAAGGATTGCTACTAAACTCACCTCCGGCAAATCAAGACCCTCCCTCAGTAGGTTGATGCCCACCACCACGTCATACACGCCCAGGCGCAAATCGCGCAGAATCTCGACACGCTCCAGGGTATCGATCTCTGAGTGCAGATAGTGCGTTTTGATGCCCATCTCCTTGATGTAATCGGCCAGTTGCTCCGCCATGCGCTTGGTAAGTGTTGTTACCAGGCAGCGCTCTTCCTTCTGCACTCGATTTTGTATCTCTTCGATAAGGTCGTCTATCTGGCCTTTGGTCGGTTTTACCTCGATGGTCGGGTCGAGCAGTCCGGTGGGGCGTATAACCTGTTCCACTATCTGCGCGCTGTGATCATACTCGTACGGACGGGGCGTTGCCGAGGTGTATATCACCTGATCGATGTGGTCGTCGAACTCGTCGAAATTAAGCGGGCGGTTGTCCAGCGCAGACGGCAGCCTGAAACCGAACTCCACCAGAGTGTCCTTACGGGCTTTATCCCCGCCCCACATGCCGCGTACCTGCGGCAATGTCATGTGTGATTCGTCGATAAACATCAAAAAGTTGTCCGGGAAGTAGTCCAGCAAAGTATCGGGCGGACTGCCAGCCGGGCGCCGCGACAGGTGCCTTGAGTAGTTTTCCACGGCGTGGCAGTAGCCAACCTCCCTGAGCATCTCCAGATCGTAGCTGGTGCGGGACTCAATTCTTTGCGCCTCCAGTAGCTTATCCTGCTCTTTAAACTGGGCCACGCGCTCTATCATCTCCGCCTCTATATCTCCCAGCGCTTGGTTCAGCTTGTCCTGCGATGTGAGGAAATGCTTGGCGGGGTATATAGCTATCTCGGTGCGCTCCGCAAGTATCTCACCGGTGACTGGGTCCAGCTCCATGATGCGCTCAATCTCATCTCCGAGCAACTCGATTCTCACCGCCAGCACCTCGTAAGAGGGTTGAACCTCAACGGTATCGCCGCGCACGCGGAATCTGCCGCGGGTAAAGTCCATATCGTTTCTTTCGTAGCGCATATCTATGAGCCGGCGCACCAGTTTATCCCGCTTCAACTGCTGTCCCTTATGCAGCGCGATGACGAAAGCGCGGTACTCGTCGGGCGAGCCCAGGTTGTAGATGCACGATACCGAGGCGACGATGATGACGTCTTCTCTGGTAAGCACAGCCCTGGTGGCGGCGTGGCGCAGCTTGTCTATCTCTTCGTTTACATCGATTTCCTTGTCTATATACGTATCGGTTCTGGGCATGTAGGCTTCGGGCTGGTAGTAGTCGTAGTAGCTGACGAAGTACTCCACCGCATTTTCTGGGAAGTAGTCGCGGAACTCACTGCAGAGCTGGGCTGCCAGCGTTTTGTTGTGGCACAGCACCAGCGTTGGCCTTTGGACCCGCTCTATGATGTTGGCCATGGCAAAGGTTTTACCGCTGCCGGTAACGCCCATTAGCGTCTGTTTACGGTAGCCCTTACTGAGGCCTTCGACAAGTTTGCCTACGGCCTGCGGCTGGTCGCCGGTAAGTCTTAAATCTGAGATTATTTTGAATGGTGGCATGGTTTATTCGTTAGTCTCCACCTCTTCTGCTATACCTATTCGCTCCACGGACAGGGGAACGTAGTTTACCTTTTTGGCCTCGATAAGTTGGCGCAATTTATTTTCGTCCTCGGTAAGACGGAACCTTCCGGTTTTGACCTCTATGAAATCGATGCTTTCGCCGTATTGTACGCCAACGAAGTCGATGGGCTCGCCCAGATAGAACAGCCTGTCGTACTTGGTAAGTTCGAAGGTGGCCATCAACTCGTTGAGCTTGCCGGTGCGCTTGCTGAGGCTGCCGCTGATGGACTGCATCACGTCTTTGGGCAGATTTGCAAGTGTGGCCTGTACCTCCTTGAGTGAGGTCTGCGATGCCAGCGCAAAGAGTAGCTTCTGCTCCAGCGCTGACATATCGGGCGTTTCCGCTTTGTGTTGTCTGAATATGAGCACGACCACGGCTAGCGCCAGAATAATAGAAACCGCGGCAAGAATGTATACCTCCATCAAACCTCCCTAAATCTTCCCGTTATACCTTGCCCAGATACTGCAAGGCACGCTTTATCTTATCCTCTAAATCGAGGTCATTAAAATCGGGAATGGAGGCCATGGCGGACAGCGCCTCGGATGCGGTATATCCCAGGCTCTTGAGCGCGGCCAGCACCTCGCTGTTGTCGCTGATGCCCGTTGCGGCGATGGTTGGCTGCCATCTGGTCATCTTATCCTTGAGCTCCAGCACCACGCGTTTTGCTATCTTGGGGCCGATGCCCGGGGTATCGGTAAGGGCGCCGGCATCTCCGCTAACGATGGCCAGCGAAAGCTGCTCCGGGTTCATCGTTGCCAGCATAGAAAGCCCCGCCTTGGGACCGATGCCGTTAACCGCGATAAGCATCTCGAAAAGCTCCAGCTCTTCCGTCGTGGCAAATCCATATATTCCGATGAAGTTTTCTTTAAGCTGGAGGCTGGTATTAAGTTTTACTCGTTCGCCGATTGAGCCTGCGGAGGCGGGACTGGGCACATATACCTGAAAACTGATGCCGCCGACTTTCACTATCACGTAGTCGACCCCGTATACTTCCAGTATTCCCTCTATACCTGCTATCACTTTAAGCCCCCTCTTCGCTTTCGGCTATCAGCCTGGCTGCGCCGGATTGCTGTACGTGGCATATGGCTATTGCCAACGCGTCTGCGGCGTCATCCGGCTGGGGTATGTTGTCCAGCGCAAGTTGCATTTTGACCATCTGCTGTATCTGCATTTTACTACCTCTGCCGTAACCTGTAACCTGCTGCTTTACCATGAGCGGGGTGTAGTCGTAAACGGGCAGGCCATTTTGTGCTGCGGCCAGAACGGCCACTCCTCGCGCTTGACCAACCATAAGCGCCGTTCTGAGGTTCTTGGCAATGAAGTTTTCTATTGCCACCTCGGCGGGACTGTAACGTTTGATAAGTGCCGTCAGCTCCGAGTATATGGTGCAGAGGCGGCTGGCTATGTTTTCGCCTGCTGGTGTGGAGATTACGCCGTAATCTATGGCGGTGAGGTCATCGCCGTCGGCCTGTATCAAACCGTAGCCCATGAGCGCCAGTCCGGGATCGATTCCCAGAATCAGCATTACTTTCACCGCCAGTTTTGCTATTCGTAGTTTGCCAGAGCTTCGTCGGGGAAGTCGGCGTTGGTGTAGACGTGCTGTATGTCGTCCAGATCCTCCAGCTTTTCAAGGAACTTGAGGGTCTGTATCGCCTTTTTTTCATCCAGCGCCACCAGGTTCTTGGGAACCATGGTTACCTCGGCAGAATCGATTTTTACGTTGTTTTCTTCCAAAGCTTTTCTTGTGCTCTCAAAGTCTTCTGGGGCGGTATAGATTTCAACGGAGCTGTCCTCCACCTTCACGTCGTCGGCTCCGGCATCTATGGCCAGAAGCGCCAGTTCCTCGGAATCCACGTTTTCAGCCTCGACCGATATTACCCCCTTGGATTCGAATATCCAGGAGACGCAGCCGGCATCGCCCATGTTCGACCCGTTGCGGACGAAGACATTTCTAACCTCTGATACGGTTCTGTTTTTGTTATCGGTAAGTGCCTGAATGAGTATGGCTGTGCCGCCGGGACCGTATCCCTCATAGGTGGTTTCAAGCAGAATGACTCCCTCATGCCCCTCGCCGGTGCCGCGCTTAATAGCCCGCTCTATGTTATCGAGCGGCATGTTGTTATCGCGCGCTCTTTGTACGGCAAGACGCAGGCGGAAGTTGGTATCGGTGTCGCTTCCGCCATGTTTGGCGGCAACGATTATCTCACGTGCCAGTTTGGTAAAGAGCTGACCGCGCTTGGCGTCGGCGGCCCCTTTCTGCCGTTTGATGGTTGACCATTTAGAATGTCCCGACATACGATCACCCCGATTTGCGTCTATTTATTTGGTGCTAATTCTAGCATTTTGCACAAGGTGTGGTCAAAGTATATTTTACACTCGCATGTACTTTTTTGAGATTAGTTGTTAAAATTGACACGGGCCGTGTGACTAAAGTATAATTACTAATCGTGCAAATTTTAGATTTTCAAACTTTTTTAGGAGTAGGGGACCTTGGCTAAGAAGAGAAGCAGTCAACCCAAGAGAATACCGCGAAGAAGAAAGCATGGCTTCTTGGCCAGAATGCATACCCGCGGCGGGAGAGCTGTTTTGAAAGCAAGGCGGCTTAAGGGCCGTAAGCTATTAACGGTAGTATAGGAGAAAGTAACTAAATAGCGGTAGCGATCTTGATGCGCAAAGAGGAACGGCTGAAGAAAAACAGTCAGTTTGCCCGAGTTTACGGTGATGGTACGTCGCAGGCCAACAGATTGTTGGCGCTTAGGATACTACCCAACGGGCTGGAAGTTAACCGATTTGGGTTTTCTGTCAGCAAGCGGATTGGCAACGCGGTAACCAGAAACAAGGTCAAGAGAAGGTTGCGCCAGCTCGCCAGACTGACACCGACCGGAAAGGGATGGGATCTGGTAGTGATCGCCCGGCGGCCCGCCAGCACAGCCAGTTATCAGCAACTGGGAGAGGCGCTGGCCGACCTGCTCAAGAAAGGGCGATTAACTTGAAGGATGATGAGCCATGAAGTGGCTGTTTACGGGTATGATACGTTTGTATCAGGTAACCCTTTCCAAAATCACTCCTCATTCCTGTATCTTTCAGCCTACCTGCTCGCAGTATGGCATAGAAGCCATCAAGAAACATGGCATAATTAAAGGATGCTGGTTGACCTTTAAACGGATTTGCCGGTGTAATCCCTGGAACGAGGGCAGATACGATCCGGTACCGTGAATTTTGAATAAACATCGGCCTATATGGCGGAGGTCTGAGATAAAATCGAAACTAAAACTGGGACTTTTGGGGAAGCTATCCCTCATTTTAATGCTGCTTGCCGCTATATCCCTTACCGGTTGCACCGGTGGCGGTACCACCGGCTGGGCCGGCACCTTGGTGCATGAGTACACACCGCAGGCTGACGGAGAAGATCCCGTGGACCACGCCGTTCTGTTTGTGGGTACTCAGCAGGGTAAGCTTGCCGCCTATGATTTGCTGGATGACCGGAAGCCACTGTGGAGTATAGCGGTTGGTGTCAGCGCCGTAATGTACGGCCGGCCGGCGGCTTCCGGAGAGTATGTTTACATTGCACCCTACGGTGATGCCAACGGCGGCAAAGTATGGAAGTTCAATATAGATGCAAATGCTGAAGCACCGATTTCGTCTGCTTCTCTAGGCGGCAATGTAGTAGGTGGACTTGAGGTGGGTTTGGGTAACGTCTACGTTGGCACAGGTGATGGCGTTTTGCACGCCTTGAATGCCGATACGCTTGTTGAAGAATGGAAGTATCCGGATGACGGCACCACGCTTGCCGACAGAATCTGGGGAACGCCTACAATCGATGAATCTGCGGGCGTGGTTTATTTCGGATGCTTTGACAATAAGCTGTATGCGCTGGATGCGGCAACAGGTGATGAGGTATGGAACGAACCATTTGAGGCGGGTGGAGCTATCGCCGGCAAGCCCCTGGTTTACGACGGCAAGGTATACTTCGGCTCGTTCGACCGCAATTTCTATGCACTGGATAAGACGGATGGCACAGAAGCATGGGCCACACCTTTTACGGCCGGTAAATGGTTCTGGACAGAGCCGATTATCTACGATGCCACGGATAACGATATAGATGACGGCACGATATACGTTGGTTGTTTGGATAGCAAGGTCTATGCGCTTAATCCGGCTACAGGCGAAAATGTGAGCAAATTTACAACCGCCGATGCCATTACCTCGCCGCCGGTGGCCGCCGTGCTGCCTGGCGCTAATGAAGTTTTGGGCGACGATGATGATGTGGATATGATAGTAGTGGTATCCAATAATGGCGCGATGTATGCGCTTAATCCGGCAAATCTGGCAGTGGAGATTTGGCCTTCCTCCCTTGCTTTGGGGGAACCCGTCCAGTCCCCGATAAGCGTGCATGTTGGCGTTTACGGTGATGATGTGTATCAATTTGTGTATGCGTACGGACAACAGAGCCATCTTACGGCGCATTGGCTTACTAACGGGCAATCGTCAGGATGGGAAATAAATACTGCTTTGTGAGGCATTAGCACTTGACTGAGATCTGGAATTTTATAATACAAAATCCCTTCGATAATATATTGATTGTGCTGGCCGACGTCTTTGCCGGCAGTTTTGGACTCGCCATTATTTTCATCACCATCCTTGTTCGCTTGGTGATGATTCCGATT
>DAOUZV010000008.1 GCA_030665485.1 Chloroflexota bacterium
TATCAGCCTTAAGCTGTAGCTATTTTTCAGGTCGAATCCCTAAGCTATTGCGTTCGATTGTACGTCTGCTATAATTATCATTAGACTTAATTGGATGTGATATCGTACAGCGAATGTGGAATATATTCGGCCAGCCCAAAGCGGTTGATTTACTTAAAAGCAGCGTGGAGCAAAAAAGGCTCTCGCATGCCTACCTGTTCATCGGGCCTGCGCATATTGGCAAGGGCACTTTGGCCCTTAAGTTAGCGCAGGCGGTTAATTGCCCGGAGGAAGACCCGCCTTGTGGGGTATGTGCCTTGTGCAGCCGCATCGCATCTGGCGCCAATTCCGACATTCAGATTATCTGTCTTGCGCCGGGCGCAAAGGAGATGGGTATAGATCAGGTCAGGGAGGCGCAACATACGGCATCGCTCAAAGCATTTGAAAGTAAGTGCCGCGTTTTTATTATCGACGGCGCTGACAGGCTGTCTGTCGAGGCCAGCAACTCACTGCTGAAGATTCTGGAGGAACCTCCAAACGATGTTCTGCTGATACTAACCGCCGTACATAAAGGGCAAATTATGCCCACCATACTGTCGCGGTGTCAGATTGTAGAGCTTCATCCCACAGCTGCTCCTGTTATCGAAAAAGGTTTGGTCAATCAATGGGAGGTTGATGCGGTGAAAGCGAAGCTGTTTTCCAGGTTTTGCAATGGCTCTATAGGCTGGGCGTTGATGGCCTATAACGATGAATCTGTGGTTGAGGGACGTTCCGAGACTCTTGACAGAATCATCGACTTAACTGCTGCTTCCATAGGCGACCGTTTTGCCTATGCTGCACAGCAGGCTACCTTTTTTGCACAGGACAAAGAAGCGGTTTTTGAAACACTTAATCTCTGGATCGGCTGGTGGCGCGATTTATTGTTAGCCAAACATAGGTGCCATGATTTGGTAACGAATATAGACCGCATGGATATGCTTGAAAAATCGTCTGGGAAGTACGACGTTGCTCCTATAGCTGGATTCATCAAAAGACTGGATTTAGCCGTACGTAATTTGCGCAGAAATGCAAATCCGCGTTTGGCGCTGGAGATACTGATGCTGGATATTCCAAAACCACATCATGGAAGGAGGAAAGAGGGGGCGACAGCCGCCTCCTTTTAAATAGTAGGTATGGCTCAGATAGTAGGAGTGCGTTTTAATCGTGCCGGCAGGGTGTATTATTTCCACGCTTCCGGCCTTGGGCTAAATGTTAATGATGACGTTGTGGTTCAGACCTCACAGGGGCTTGAGCTGGGCAAGGTGATTATCGCTCCCGGTCAGGTGGTAACCGAGCGACTCAATGAACCGCTGAAACCGGTGTTGCGCAGGGCGGATGATGGTGATTTTGCCCATATGAAAAGCCTTGCCGATAAGGGGAAAGAGGCCAAAGTCAAGTGCCAGGAACTGATAAAACAGTTCGGGTTGCCGATGAAGCTTTTAGCGGCCGATTGGAGTCTCGATGGCAGTTGCCTCAGTTTTCTGTTCAGCGCTGAAGAAAGGGTTGATTTTCGCGAGCTGGTAAAAGAGCTGACCAGAGCTTTTAGGACCAGGGTAGAGCTTAGGCAGGTTGGCGCCCGCGATGAGGCCAAGATCGTCGGTGGTTATGGCAGGTGCGGCAGGCCGTTATGCTGTGCCACATACCTTACCACGTTTGAGAGCGTTTCCATGAAAATGGCCAAGGAGCAGGATTTGCCGTTGAATCCGTCGAAGATATCCGGCGTGTGCGGCAGGTTGCTCTGCTGCCTTGGTTATGAGTGTGCGCAGTATAAGGAGATGAAAGCGAGACTACCTGGCGTGGGCCAAACCGTAGTTACCAAGGAGGGCGAGGCCAGGGTTACAGGGGGCAATCCTTTAAAGGAAACGGTTGTGGTTCAGCTGGAGAGCGATGCCATATTGGAGGTTGCTCTGTCGGAACTGGTTACCAAGAGTGATGGGGGTGAGGCCAGACCCAGGCCTAGGATAAGGCGCAGGAAGAAGACATAGGCCATAGGAAGCGACGCTAATCGAAAAGATAAAATATTGTTGCAGCATATAGAAGGTGATATACTTATTGAGCGCAATTCTTAGGCTGTCCAAAAACAAGGCAGGTAAATGAAGGGCTCTCTTAAAATTGGCAAGATATTCGGTATCCCTATTTATATAAACTATACGTGGTTTATAATCTTTGCCTTCATGGCCGTTGTTCTGTCTGTTAATTACTTCCCCAGCTATGTAGATAATTGGATCCCGCTTGTCTATTGGGCTTTGGGGATTTGCACTAGCATTTTGTTTTTTGTATCATTGCTGATTCATGAGCTAGCGCACAGCTTTGTATCTATAAAGAAGGGCATTCCCGTAAAAAGTATAACCCTGTTCATTTTCGGTGGCGTAGCGCATATCTCCAGAGAGGCAAAAAAACCAAGTTCGGAATTGATGATGGCCTTGGCGGGGCCGCTGTCGAGCGTTCTTTTAAGCGGTATTTTTTACGGTATACATTTACTTACCAGCGGCGTATTTGAACCTGTTGCCGTCATGGCTGGATATCTGGCCTGGATTAATCTGTTCTTAGCCTGTTTCAATATGATACCGGGGTATCCGCTTGATGGCGGTCGTGTATTCCGTTCTCTTTATTGGATGCTTACCGGCAATTATAAAAAAGCCACCCGTGTTGCTTGTATAGCAGGTAGAATAATCAGTTACATATTCATTACCGGTGGCGTTTTTATTACAATCAGATACAACCTGTGGACCACAGGCTTGTCGCTTTCCTTTGTTGGCTGGTTTCTGAATGTCGCTGCGTCTGGAAGTTACCGCAATGCCGAATTACGTGATTCTTTGGGCGGCGTTATAGCCAGCGATATAATTATTCGCGATTATTTATCGATATCTCCCGCGCTTACGCTCAAGCAGGTGCATGTTTATATCATGCATACCGGACGTTTGTTCTTCCTCGTCACCGATAATGATTCGCTTCTTGGCAGTATGGCGCTGGAGAACTTTAAAAGCGTGCCGCAGGAGCTTTGGGAGACAACGAAGGTGGGACAGGTGATGACTCATGCGGATGAGATGCAATTGATTCATCTGGAGGATGACGCCGTCAATATTTTGGAAAAAATGGATGATGTGGGAGCAAGCAGGATGGTAGTTGTTGATGGTGATAATGGCATATTGGGACTGATAACACGGGATAACCTGATGCGGTTTGCACAGGTACGCTCCGAGTTGGGAACCTAGCAGTATATTGGCAACATATAAGTATTAGAAAGGTTTTAACAAAATGGATTACGAAGACATTATTTATGAGAAAGAAGGCGTAATAGCAATACTAACGCTCAACCGCCCGGAGGTGATGAACGCCTACACCCGTAAAATGGTGCGGGAGATGGCCGATGCGCTTGACGATGCTGCTCGTGATGATGAGATAAGAGGGCTGATTATCACGGCCAACGGGCGCGGTTTTTGTACGGGCGTAAACAATAAAGATACCGAGGCAGAGAGGACAGACGTGCGCAGCATTGTGCGCCACGAACTGCGACTGTATCCGGCGATGCAGCGGCTGTGGGATTTCGACAAGCCGACCATATGTGCCATAAACGGCATGGCCGCTGGTGCTGGAACGGCGCTGGCCATGGTATGCGATGTGAGAATAGCATCCGATCAAGCCAAGTTCCTGCTGGTGTGGGCCAGAAGGGGAATGGTGCCGGACAACGGCGCTTCATACTTCCTAGTGCGCCATCTAAGCCTATCCAAGGCTTACGAGTTGACCTACTCGGGAGACGCTATTGAGGCCGACGAGATGGAGCGTATCGGTCTGGTGAGCAAGGTGGTGCCGCACGATAACCTGGTGAAAGAGGCCAAAGCACTGGCCATGCACCTGACCAAGGGTTCGCCGATAGCAACTCAGCTATCCAAACAATTGATAAGAAGGGCCACCGTTGAGCAAGACCTGTATATGCAGATGGAGCTTGAAGGTAACTTCCAGAGGATTGCTACCAAGACAGAGGATTTCAAGGAGATGGCGCAGGCTGCCAGAGAGAAGCGTGAGCCCAACTTTAAAGGGAAGTAAGTCCAAAATCAATCGCCTCTTTAAGCGATTTGGCTTTAATTAGATTTATACCTTTTGTATTTTTGGCTTGGCTGTGAGCGGGAAGCAGGCAGTGTTTGAAGCCAAGTTTTTCTGCTTCTGCGATTCTTCTATCTATCTGGCTTACATTTCGTAGCTCACCGCTAAGCCCGATCTCACCTATTGCTACCAGTTCGGCGTTTGTCGGCTTGTCGCGAAAACTGGATGTTATCGACAGCGCTATTCCCAGGTCGGCACCTGGTTCACTTACCTTGAGCCCGCCGACGACGTTTACTATGATATCCTGATTGAATAACGATACTCCTGTACGTTTGCTTAAAACCGCGGCTATCAGGATCAGCCTGTTGAAGTCGACGCCGCTTGTGGTGCGTCTGGGCATGCCAAAGTTTGTAGGGTTGGTAAGCGCTTGAATTTCCACCAGCAACGGCCTTGTCCCCTCAATTGTCGGCACAATCGTTGATCCCACCGCATCCGTTCGCTCGGAGATAAAAGCCTCAGATGGATTATCCACCTCAGCAAGTCCTTGGTCGGCCATTTCGAAAACACCCACCTCATTGGTGGAGCCGAAGCGGTTTTTGACGCTGCGCAGCAATCTGTATGAACTGAAACGTTCGCCCTCCAGATAGAGAACTACGTCCACGATGTGCTCCAGCGTATGTGGCCCAGCGATGGCCCCGTCCTTGGTGACGTGCCCAACGATGAATACCGGTGTGTTGTTGGTTTTAGCCCAGTGCATCAGTTTGACGGTGCAGTCGCGCACCTGCGCCGTACTGCCCGCTGCCGATGGCAGTTCCGGCAGATGAACGGACTGAATGGAATCTATCACCACCATCTGCGGCGCTATGTTGTCCAGTTGCTCAAGTATAATATCCAGATCGGTTTCAGAAAGCAGGTAAAGGTTTTCGCCGCTTATGCCTAATCGGTTGGCTCTTAGCTTTATCTGCTGCGTCGATTCCTCGCCTGAAACGTATAGCGCGGGTTTCCCGTTAAGTCCTATAGCGGCGGATGCCTCAAGCAGCAGCGTCGACTTTCCTATGCCAGGGTCTCCACCAATCAGTACCAACGAGCCGTACACTATGCCGCCGCCAAGCACCTGGTTTAGCTCGTTAAACGGCAAAATTATACGTGGAGCGTCGGCTGAAGATATTTGGGAAAGTTCGTAGGCTGGCTGACTATCTCGGCGTTTGGCTGCGGGGCTTATTGCTATCTCTATATAGGTGTTCCACTGCTCACATACGGTGCAGTGCCCCATCCACTTTGGGCTTTCATTGCCGCACTCTTTGCAGGCAAACACGGTTTTACGGTTGATTTTGGCCATTTTTATACTTACATTTAAGAAGGGAAGCTTGAATTAAGCTTCCCCACTATTTAATTTGTATTGTATTATACGCCGTGTTTTAAGATTTGGCCACTGCGGCACCACTGTTGAGCACTATCTTGTCATCTATACAGTCAACCTTAACCGTATCGCCCTGCTGAAACTCGCCCCTGAGTAGACCCTCCGATAGCTGATCCTCAACCTGATCCTGAATGACACGCCTGAGTGGCCTGGCTCCCAGCGCCGGATCGTATCCGTGCTCGGCAAGGTAATCCTTGGCCGCATCGGTTATCTCCAGCTTAAGGCCTTTTTCATCCAAATGCTTTTTGGTTTCGGCAAACATCAGATCGACGATCTGGAGTATATGCTCTTTGTTAAGCGCGTGGAAGACCACCGTGCCGTCTATACGGTTTAGAAATTCGGGGCGGAAGGTCTTCTTAAGCTCGCCCATAACCTTATCCTTCATAATCTCGTAGTCGCGCTGAGCGGTTTTATCCTTATCGGTCTGCATGGTAAAGCCCAAGGTTGTATCTCGTTTTATGAGGTCCGCACCGATGTTACTGGTCATGACCACTATGCTATTGCGGAAATCGACGCGGCGTCCTTTGGAATCGGTCAGATGGCCGTCGTCAAAAATCTGCAACAGTATGTTGAACACATCGGGGTGTGCTTTTTCTATCTCATCAAGCAGTATGCCACAGTATGATTTACGCCTCACCTGCTCGGTGAGCTGCCCACCCTCGTCGTAACCGACGTATCCGGGAGGTGCACCCACCAGTCTTGAAACGGCGTGTTTTTCCATATATTCAGACATGTCCAGTCTGATTAGAGCCTCCTCGGTGCCGAACATGAATTCGGCCAGAGCCTTTACCAGCTCAGTTTTACCCACGCCGGTAGGGCCGAGGAAGATAAAGCTGCCAATGGGCCTTCTGGTATCCTTGATGCCGGCGCGTGCTCTACGTACCGCCTTGGCTATAGACACTATCGCTTCGTCCTGTCCTATGATGCGCTTGTGCAGTGCCTCTTCCATCTGTAGCAGGCGGGTTGATTCCTCACTGGCGATGCGAGCCACCGGAATGCCTGTCCACATGCTGGCAACCTCGGCGATATCTTCATCGGTTACCACTATCTGTGAGGCATCCTGCTCTTTTTGCCATTCTTGCCTCAGTTTTTCTATCTTGCTGGTGAGCTTGAGCTCTCTGTCTCTCAGTTCGGCGGCGTTTTCGTACTGTTGAGAAGATATGGCCGCCTCCTTTTCCTGATGAAGCTCATCCAGATCGCGCATTGTTTCTTTGAGCTTGGGCGGCAGCACGCTGTGCCTGATGCGAATGCGGGAGGCCGTCTCGTCGATAAGATCGATTGCCTTGTCCGGCATGAACCGATCAGGTATGTAGCGGTTAGCCAACTCCGCGGCCGAAATCAGCGCCTCATCGCTTATGGTCAGGCGATGGTGTTCCTCGTATCTGGATTTGATCCCACGCAGTATGTCTACAGTCTCTTCAACTGAAGGTTCCTCAACCCTAATAGGCTGGAAACGCCGTTCCAATGCCGAGTCTTTTTCTATATGCTTGCGATAGTCATCGAGAGATGTGGCGCCGATGCACTGCAACTCGCCCCTTGCCAGCGATGGTTTGAGTATGTTGGATGCGTCTACTGCTCCCTCAGCGGCTCCCGCTCCGACAAGTGTGTGCAACTCATCAATAAAGATTATGCAGTTGCCGGCGTTTTTAAGTTCGGCAATAACCTTCTTCAGCCTTTCTTCAAACTCCCCCCTATATTTGGTGCCGGCCACCATGGACCCCATATCCAGCGTAACCAGCCGTTTGCCCAGCAGCGTTTGTGGAACGTCTTCAACGGATATTCTGTGCGCCAGGGCCTCTACAATGGCGGTTTTGCCCACGCCCGGCTCGCCAATCAAAACGGGGTTGTTCTTGGTGCGGCGGCTGAGTATCTGTACTACTCTTTCTATTTCCTTGTCGCGCCCGATAACCGGATCAAGTTTGCCGGCACGTGCGGCAGCGGTTAGGTCCACACCAAGCTGGTCGACGGTGGGAGTTTTGGTTGTTGGCCGTCCCCCACCTCGAGTTTGTGGAGCATTCTTGCTTAAGATGTTATTTATCTCAGTACGGGCCTTTTCCAGATTGACACCAAGACTTTCCATTACGTTGGCGGCTACACCCTCTCCCTCTCGGAGCAGACCGAGCAGCAGGTGCTCTGTTCCAATATAGTGGTGGTTGAGGCGGCGTGCCTCATCAACGGCAAGCTCAATTACCTTTTTGGCGCGCGGGGTGAGTCCTATCTCGCCGGTTGTGGCCTTTTCCCCTTTGCCGATCATAAATTCTACCGAGGCGCGTACCTTGTTAGGCTCAATGCCAAGATTGACGAAAGCTTTTGCCGCGACGCCATCGTCTTCGCGAACCAGTCCCAGAAGCACGTGCTCGGTGCCTATGTGACTATGATTAAAGCGCTCCGCTTCTTCTTGCGCATACGTTAATACTCGGCGGGCCCTGTCCGTAAATTTTTCAAATCGATTTGCCATAATTTACTCCAGAAGCAGATTGTTTTTGCCTCTTTTAATTACTTTTAGCAGTCTCTGTGGTTAACTGCTAATTTATATTATAACGTATGGTTGGTCAAATATCTACAACGCCTTCAATGCCAAGATAAACCCCGGCATAGTGGTTGTCAAGCTAAATCGAGTATGAGAATATCAGCCTAATCTATGGGTTTCTACAACTGCATCTATTACACCGCCGATATTGGGCGAGCTGTCTCTTTCGGGTGCAGGCCCTATCGGATCGCTGATATCCGTTTTGCCAAGCAGAACCTCGAAGGTGGCCCTTACCGAATGCGCTAAAGCCTCGACGTTATATCCACCCTCCAGTGTGAAGAGTAGCTTGCCGCCACATAGCTCGTTTGACAAATCCTTGAGGAAACCTGCCATTTGGGCAAATCCAGCAACGCTTACCTGCATGAAGGCCAGACGATCTGCCCAGTGCGGATCGTATCCCGCCGATACCATAATCAGTTCAGGCCGGTAGCGCCTGGCTGTCGGCACCAGCACCTCTTCGAAAACCCGCATGTATTCTCCGTCGCCACACCACGCTGGCATGGGAACGTTTAACGTATATCCTATCCCGGCGCCACTTCCTGTTTGGTCGATCGAACCGGTGCCGGGGTAGTATGGCGAAAGATGTGTTGAAAAGTAAAGCACGTTGGGATTGTCGTAGAATGAGTCCTGTGTGCCGTTGCCGTGGTGCACATCGAAATCCACGATGAGGACACGGTCAAGGTTGTATTTATCAATAGCTTGTTTTGCCGCAACGGCCACGTTGTTGAAAAGGCAAAAGCCCATGGCTCGGCGCTGGGTAGCGTGGTGTCCCGGAGGCCTCACCAGGGCGAAAGCAGAATCAACTTCCTTTGCCATTATCGCGTCGAGCGCACTAATCAAGCCGCCTGCAGCATATAGTGCTGCTTTATACGATTGCGGTGAGGTTATAGTGTCTCCGTCCAGCCATCCACCGCCGGCCCTGGCGGAGTTTTCCACGTTCTGGATGTGCGGCTTGGTGTGTATCGTAAGTAGTTCCTTCTCGGTGGCTGCGCGTACCGAGATATTGGTCAGTTGATCCAGTAGTTTTGCTTCTTTGAGAACAGATATGATTTCGGTAAGCCTGCTGTAATTTTCAACATGGCCGCCGGTATCGTGCTCAAGATAGATGGGGTCGTAAACGTAGCCAACGCTCATATTCGATACTCCCACAATATAAATAATAACAGACTTGGAGCTTAGCGCAAAGAGCCACATTGCTATAAAAAAATAGCCTATGCTATACTCATTTTGATACATATTGGAGCAAATGGATGTTTGTAATAGGTACAGCCGGTCACGTTGATCATGGTAAATCGGTGCTGGTTAAAACGCTCACCGGCATCGACCCCGACAGGCTCACAGAAGAGAAGGAGCGAGGGCTGACCATTGACCTCGGTTTCGCCTGGCTTACGCTGCCCAGCGGCAGAGAAGTAAGCATTATCGATGTTCCCGGCCACGAGCGTTTCGTCAAGAATATGCTTGCTGGAGTTGGTGGTATCGACCTTGCATTGCTGGTCATCGCCGCCGATGAGGGCGTTATGCCGCAAACCAAAGAACATCTGGCCATTCTCAATTTACTGGAGGTAAAAAGCGGGATTCTGGTTATTACCAAAAAAGACCTGGTTGATGATGAATGGCTGGAACTGGTCAAGTCCGACGTTGCCGAAGCGGTGAAGAATACTACTTTTGCCAAAGCCCCGATGGTGGCCGTTTCCGCACTGAAAGGCGATGGCCTGCCAGAGTTGCTTGTCGCTATAGACAAACTTCTCAAGTCCACTGTGCCCAAGGAGGATATAGGAAGGCCGCGTCTTCCCATCGATCGCGTTTTTACAATGTCGGGCTTCGGCACTGTGGTTACCGGCACGCTTATCGACGGTTCGCTTTCTGTTGGGCAGGAAGTCGAGGTTGTCCCGAAAGGTCTAAAATCGCGCATCCGTGGGCTGCAAACGCATAAAACAAAGGTCGAATCCACAGGGCCCGGCAATCGAGTCGCGGTAAACCTGGTTGGTCTGTCCACATCTGATTTGAGCAGGGGAGATGTTCTTACCTTGCAGGGATGGCTGAGGCCCACCTCCCGTTGTGATGTAAAACTGCATACGGTAATTGACCTACCCCGGCCTGTTCGCCATAACGCCAAGGTGACTTTCCACACCGCCTCAAGTGAAACGCCGGCGAAAGTGCGTTTCCTTGATCACGACGATGCGGGAGCTGATGAGGAAATGTGGGCTCAGATAGGGCTGGAAAATCCAGTTGCCCTGGTAAAAGGAGATTTTTTTATAATACGCGCGTCCTGGGGGACACTGGGTGGGGGAAGGATAGTAGACACCCATGCCAGAAGACATCGCCGTTTCCACAAACCCGTGATTGATGGCCTTGCGGCGTTGGATAAAGGAGGTGTGTACGAAGCCTTGCTCAAACTGCTCGACAGGGGTGACGCCTGGGAGATGGACAGGCTGCTGGCTCGCTCCGGCGTGGTTCCTGAGCAGGCCAAGAAATCTATAGAGGCACTGGCGTCTGATAAAAAGATATTGGTTTTAAGCGGGATGGTTCTGTTTTCGGCGCTGGGCTGGAGCCAGTTTAAGAGTAAGGTGGAGGAAATAGTACGGCAGTATCATAAACAGTACCCACTGCGTTTGGGCGTACCCAAAGAGAATCTCAAAAGCAGGCTTAAGCTTTCAAGTAAGACATTCAACAGTATTGTGCCCCAGCTTATAGAGGAGGACATTATTGTGGATGAGGGTGCCGTATTGCACCTGCCCGAGCACGAGATCAGTTTGACCGATGGCCAGCAGAAATCGGTTGATCTGTTTTTGAAGGCACTTACTGCCAATCCTTATGCCCCTGTGATCGATTCTATGCCTGATACCGAACTGCTCAATCTGCTGTTTGAGCAAGGCAAAGCGATTAAAGTATCAGACAACGTGATTTTTTCTCCGCAAGCGTATCGGCAGATGGTGCAAAAAATAACCGAATATATGAAGTCAAAAGGTAAGATTACTGTGGCAGAGGTGCGTGACCTTTTGGCGACATCACGCAAGTATGCGCTGGCATTAATGGAGTACATGGATGAACAGAAAGTTACGCGCCGCGTTGGAGATGAGCGTGTACTCAGGGCGGGTTCATGAGCCTTGATTTTGATCAAGTTGCTGCTCAAGTTGAACACATGGTGTCACGTATCAAGGCGGGCGAAATCGAACGTGAACATAATTTGCGCTACGCTTTGGACGTTCTAAAAACAACTGACGTAGATGTATTAGAAGCAAAGATAGAGCGAAGCATTTCTACCTGCACTTGGTTGGTTGCCGGACTTCACGATGCACTCAATCATACTTATAAAGCTACACCATGCCCTTCTGACTATACCGCGATTTCTACCGATGGCTCCCATATTGACGTAGACAGACATATGCCAGCGAGGTGTTGTTTGATAAACATAGGCACTGCCAGCATATCGTATGGAGATAATCCAAACGCTTTGCTCTCAAACCAACCCGAAATGTTCGTGAACGAGCCATTTCTGGAGGGCAACCTGCTGGGGTTGAAAAGGGCGGTTGATGAGTGCTTGGCGCTGGCGGAATTGTCCCAGGAAACACCGCAAAGTAGCTCAGCTTTGGGGTTACTTGACGGCACGCTTATCTTATGGGGGATAATCGGTCTTGAGTATATTGAGTTTGTGCAAGAATTGCTTGCCGACGGCTTTTTGAAAGCAATGGACAAAATGAAGAAACACAGGTTGCCACTGGCCAGTTACATAAGCTACCCGCGCAGTACCGATGTGGCCAATATCTTGAGGGTGGCTATATGCCCCTTTGAAACGGCCAACTGTGATGTCAAGTGTAGTAACGATACAAAATGCAGTGCACTTGATGGTATAAACGATCGTGATCTATTTACAGATACTCTTGTTGTTGGGCAGAGGTCGGCTATATTCAGGAGTCAGTCGAGGATAATTAAGGATCATTATAGGGAGCATGCGATATATTTTTTCTATCTTAATGTTGGTGATGAAATTGCTAGAGTGGAAGTACCGGCTTGGGTTGCTGAAAACAATAATTTGATGGAAAAAGTTCATTCCATGGTGCTTGATCAATGCAGGAGGGGGCATGGCTACCCCGCCGTTTTGACGGAGGCCCATGAGCAGGCGGTTCTAAGCGGATCTGATCGTGAGCAGTTCTGGCGGCTTATCGAGATGCTGCTGGAGAAAAACGACCTTCCTGCAAACACCTCGGCCAAGAGTCGCAGCAAAAGAACCGGGTGGATTTGATCCTAGGTGCATCAAGCGTTGCGGGTGTTTTACTAAATACGGTACAATTCAATAAGGATATTGGGGGAGTCTAAGTTTGTCAGACAAGCTAGGCGAGGTTATTGAGGCCAGCACCGCTGAATTCACAGCGGAATGCTACGAGTTATACAGCGCTCCGGCGCTGGGCAGCCTGGTCAAAACCTCCGACGGCGATGTTCAGATATACGGCGTTGTCTATAATACCACCACCGAAAGCATGGACCCGGGCCGCCGGCCAATTGCCCGTGGCAAGCATGAAAAGGACGCAAGTGATATATATCGCTCAAGCCCGCAATTGTCCGTTCTTTTCCGCACCAATTTTCAGGCGCTGGTTATCGGCCACAAAATCACAGACGACGTCAACCGCTATTTGCCGCCGCGTCCGGCCAGAATTCACAGCTTTGTTTGCGAGCTGGATGAAGGTGAAATAAAGGATTTTATGCTGTCGCTCGACTTCCTATATATATTGGCCAGCACGCCCATCGTTGGTTCCAACGATGAAGTGGTTGCTGCCTGTCTGCGCAATGTATCGAAAGTACAGGACGACAGCCGTGCCTTTTTGCTCAAAGCGGGCAAGGAACTGGCAGTACTGCTCAGTGCAGAACCGCACCGGCTTGAGGCCATCCTGAGGAGGATAAGACCATGACCGAGGATAGGCTGGGTATCGTAGTCGCTGGTTCGCTCACCGCCGGGCTCGAGGTTAAGCTGGACAGCAGCGCTTCGGTTGAGGATATGGCGGTGGGGCGTTACGTGGTTATAGAGGGGCAGAAAAGCTCCCTTTTCGGCATGATCACCGACATCAGCCTGGATGCAGCCAATCAGCAGATGGCTATTACTCCGCCCAACGTATCCGATCCGTTCATTGCCGAGGTGGTGTCGGGAACGGCGGTTTTTGGCAAAATAAAGGTAAGGCCGGAGCTCTACATGGGCAGCGATGCGATAAGTCTGCTTGATGGGCCACAGCCTGTAAAAACGGTTCCATCGCACTACTCAAAGGTACGCTCGGCAACCGAGGCCGATATGGAGCGCATCTTCGGTGCCGAGGGCGCAAAACACTTTTATGTGGGAAATCCACTGGATATGGAAATCAAGGTTTGTCTTAACCTTGAGGAGTTCGTCAAACGCTCCAACGGGGTTTTCGGCAAAAGCGGCACCGGGAAAACATTCCTTACCAGAATACTGCTTTCGGGCATAATCCAGAAAGACATTGCCACCAGCCTAATCTTCGACATGCACAGCGAGTACGGCTGGGAGGGCACCAGCGAGCACAGTAAGAAAGTCAAAGGGCTCAAACAGTTACTACAGTCCAAACTCGCCGTGTTTACACTTGATGAGGAGAACGCCAGAAGGCGCAAGGTAAGCGCTGACTATATAGTTGAGATCGGTTACGACGAGATAGAGCCGCAGGACGTTGAGATGCTGGCGCAGACGCTAAATCTGACGCAGCCGGCATGTGAGGCGGTGTACCAGTTCGCGCGGGAGTTCGGCGACGGCAAGTGGCTGGCCAGCGCGCTGGCGCTTGAGGGGGGCGAAGAGACCAGGGGACTTCTTGATCGCCTCAATATACACGAGAGCACCTATCGCAACCTGCGCCGTGGCCTTGATAAACTGAGCAGGCTGCCGTTTCTTACCGGTCATGCCCGGGATAACTCGGTCAAACGCATACTTGAGTACCTGGAGCGGGGAGTAAGCGTTGTTCTGGAGTTCGGGCGTTACACCGATATCGTGGCATATATACTGGTGGCCAACCTGCTGACACGCCGCATCTATGACCGCTACCGTGAGCGGACAGAGCGAGCTATGGGCTCGGATGGGGTGCAGCCTCAGCCGCTGGTGATAACAATTGAAGAGGCGCACAAGTTCCTCAATCCACAGGTGGCAAATCAGACCATTTTCGGCACAATAGCTCGCGAAATGCGCAAGTATAATGTTACACTATTAGTAGTGGACCAACGCCCCAGTGGCATAGATGAAGAGGTGATGAGCCAGTTCGGCACCAAGGCAACCTATCTACTGGACAACGAGCGTGACGTGGATAACGTGTTGATGGGCGTATCGGGCAAAAGCGAATTGAGGACGGTGATATCCAAGCTGGAAAACAAGCAGCAAACGCTGATCTTTGGTCATGCGCTGCCTCTGCCGGTGGTTATCAAGACCCGAGAATACGGCTCGGCCGAGTCGTACCAGGAGTTCGGTTTTGCCGATGCCGCCGCACTTAAACGCAAGGCGGAGCAGGATAAAGAAGAACTGTGGTAACGATATAATTTTAGTTTTAGGAGGGCGTTAATTGAAAGAAGTAGTAGTTGTAAGTGGGGCCAGAACGGCCATCGGCAACTTTGGCGGGTCGCTAAAGGATGTGCCGGTTGTTGAGCTGGGTGCGCTGGTTATTAAAGAGGCAATTAAGAAGGCAGGGCTTAAACCTGTTGTTTCCGATGAAGTGGCGGGGTATGCTCCCGAATCTCTCAAGAACGCAGGGCTTATTGAGCTTGAAAAGAAGTATCAGGATTGGGACGAGAAGGCAAAGGGCGTTCAGATAGACGAAGTTATTATGGGCAACGTGCTTCAGGCGGGTCAGGGCCAGAACACGGCGCGTCAGGCGATGATTCATGCCGGTGTGTCCAAAGAGGCCAACGGTTTTACCGTAAACAAGATATGCGCATCGGGGCTTAAGGCTGTAACCTTAGGGGCGCAGGCTATTGCTACCGGCGATGCCGACGTAATTGTTGCTGGCGGTATGGAGTGCATGAGCCTGGCACCGTACGCACTTCCCAAGGCTCGCTGGGGATACAGGATGGACTTGGACGCCAAGGGCGAAATGCGCGACCTGATGATCTACGACGGACTGTGGGAGATATTCTATGGCTACCACATGGGGCTGACCGCCGAGAATATCGCCAAGACATATAACATTTCGCGCCAGGAGCAGGATGAGCTTGGCCTGCTCAGCCATCAGCGTGCCCGCAAGGCGATTGCAGATGGCATTTTGAAGGACGAGATCGTTCCTGTGGTTATGCCGCAGCGCAAGGGCGATCCCAAGGTGTTCGATACCGACGAGCGTCCCATGGACACCAGCATGGAAAAGATGTCGGCCATTCGCCCGGCGTTTGACAAAAACGGCACGGTTACAGCCGGCAACGCCTCCGGCATAAACGATGCGGCGGCGGCGGTGCTGCTCATGTCGGCAGACAAAG
>DAOUZV010000096.1 GCA_030665485.1 Chloroflexota bacterium
TCCCTCGGTAAATTCATTGTGAATTGTATTAATGGAAACTATAAACGGAATGGTGGCCCACCAGTCGGCCATGATCTGGCGATTCTGCACTGCCCTGATCATATTGGAGCCATAAATCAGAGCCGCCTCGATTTCGTACGGCCTTCCCAGGTTGTCCCACAGTTTCTGGAAATCAGCAGTTGCAGGTGACGGTGAGAACGAGGCCGTAGGAACAAGCGACTTGAACGTAATGTCCTCCGGCACCTTGGACGGATGTATCGGCCACGGTGCATGCTCCATGAAAGATCCGGTGGTGAGCATGCCATCCTTCTCATCGGGATAAGGCATAATCACGAACCTGCCGGTATCGGGGTGGCCCAAACTCACCGGGGGCCAACCCATACAGCCGCCTGCAACATCCATGGCACCCACTACCATGTTGAGCGCACACATGGCGCAATATGAATGCGCCGAATTGGTGTGCCCCTGGCCGCCGCGGAACATAACGGCCGCTACCGGCCGCAAGGGGACAGTCTCTCCATTAATCTCAATGGTACTGCCTATCTGTGCCGCCTCGGCAAACTCGGTGGCGATTCTGCGGATGGTGGCCGCCGGAACAGTGCTTATCTCGGCAGCCCACTCGGGCGTATACTGCGTAACATGGTTTTTAAACAGCTCGAAGCCCGGCTTGTATTTAACGCCGTCGATTTCGAACTCGCCTTCAATCACATATTCCTTGACCGATGTGTCATCCCATGTCTTTGCCTGCTTGGCTTTGGGATCCCAAAGCATCGCCTTACCGGTCTCGGCGTCCCTCAGATATGTTAGATCAGAGGAAAAGAGATACGGGGCATTCGTCTTCTGTTTTAAAAACTCGGCGTCGTATTTACCAAGCTCGTTCAGTATTACATTCAACATGGCCAGCGCAACGGCGCCGTCAGTTCCCGGCATAATCGGAATCCACTCGGTCGCCTTGCCGCCGCCGAAATTGCAAATGGGATCGAAGACAACGTTCTTCATCCCTCTGGAACGCGCCTCGGCAGCCAGCCTTATATTGAAACCCAGCGAGTGGCCGGAGCCGGTGCCCTTGTTGGAACCCATCTGGATAGCATAATTACAGTACTTATAATCGGGGACCACAGACCAAGAGGCATGATACAGGCCCGCACCCATGTGTGCACCGTTTCCGCAGTGCAGTCCGGCGCCGCCGATATACCAGTTGGTTGTGCCAAACAGCGAACCGAACGGTGCAAATCCTAAAGCAAGGTTCGATGCGGTGCCAGGAGAGGGTGTTCCACCGTGCATCAGCTTGTTGGGATTCTCCACGCGGATTTTCTTGAATTTCTCAGCGATGGTATCAAAAGCCTCGTCCCAGGAAATCCGTTCCCACTTCGGATCCTCGAACAATCCCTTATTGGGATTGCCACGCTTAACGGGATAATTAATCCGGTTCGGATCGTACAAATGCTGTATCTGGATTTCAGCCTTGGGGCAGTGACCGCCCCTGGCGCCCATATCTGTATTGGGATCACCATCAATTTTAACTACGACACCGTTGACACGGTGCGCTATGACTTTGCATACGCCGTAACAACCCCCGCAAGAGGTGTGCACCCACACATCGTCCGTTATTTCTACTTTCTTTGCTTCCTTCGACACGACAATCCCTCCCTGCTTGATGTTAATAGGTTGGATATTAAAATCTTGCGTAGCTTCAATTAATCGCTTTTACAACTCTTACATAATAGCCCATCGGCCAATATTAAGTCAACAAAAGTGATACTGCAAGCATATGTAAAAACCAATGTAAGCGTATACAAAAAACTACGCAAGCGTGTTAACACCTGCCAAGCGGCAGATCAACCAAGCATTAGCACCAAATCGCATCCCAGAGAAAACAATCCCAAATTAACGAGCCCGTGCCAGCAATTACAAAAAGGGTCAAATGTTAGTCAGAAATAGTTATGGAGAGTCAATATGAATTGAACAGCAAATAGGTCACTGCTTTCCCTATAACACAGCCTCAAATTACATTGACAAATTACAGTAAAAAGTGCTAGGATCAATCCTAACATGCGATAATCGAATGCATACTTTATGGAAGAGGTAAATTATGAGTTATCCTGCAGGCCTCAAATGGCCTTACCCAATCAAGTATAAAGAGGAAACCGAGGTTACAACCGACGTTCTAATCCTGGGTGGAGGCATAGCCGGATGCTGGGCTGCCATAAGTGCCGCCAGAAACGGCGGCAAAGTTGCCATCGTAGAAAAGGGGGCAACGCTGGGTAGTGGCGCCGGCGTCGGCTGCGACCACTGGCAGTGGGCGGTGACCGATACCCCCGGCGTTAAGATAACCGCCGAGGAATTCACCCAGGCGCTTGTCGACAATCACGGCGGCTACAACAACGGCATCTCCCGCTACATTCAGGCCAGAGAGGGCTACGAGACCCTGCTTGAACTGGAGAAGATGGGCGGCAAGGTAAGAGATACCGAGGACACCTTTGAAGGGGCCGAGTTCAGAGACGAAGAGACCAAACTGCTCTTCGCCTACGACTACGAGAACAAGCTGATGATACGTGTCTGGGGACAGACATTTAAAGAAGCACTTTATAAAGAGCTGAACCGCCTCGGCGTCAAGCTTTACGATAGAGTTATGGCCACCAGTCTACTCACCAAGGACGGCAAACAGGGCTCTAAGGTAATAGGCGCCACCGGCGTAAACATGAGAACAGGCGAGTTTTACGTGTTCAAGTCAAAGGCAACCATACTTTGTGGCGCAAGGCCGCAGCGCATGTGGGCCTACAACACCGAGCTTGCCGGCGCATCCGACCTGAGGACACCAAGCTCAATGGGCGGCTGCTACCCGATGGCTTGGAAGGCCGGAGCCGAGTTCACCATGATGGAAAAGACCATAGAAAGAGGCACTCTTATACACTCCTCCGCACCACACGGTTCGGGCAGCCCCAGCAACACCTGGTACGCCATGACAATGGTGGATGCCACCGGCAAAGAGATCCCATGGGTCGACCGCGACGGCAAGATCATCAAAACAGTGTCCGAACGATACAGACCCGCACCGGGACAGAAGTTCTTTATCATGGGCGGAGGCTCGTCCTCGCTGCCACATCCCGGGCTATACGAGTACAAAGGCCCCAGGTTGCACAATGTGGATGCTCTTATGGAGAGGGAAGAGGTAACCCTTCCGCTGTACGCCGACCTGCCCGGCATGCCCGAGCACGAGCGTCATGCCATCTTCGGGCTGATGGTGGGGCAGGAATCAAAGACAAAACAGACTTACGTCAACTATACCAGAGCCGGCTTCGACCCGAATAAAGACCAGCTTATGAGCTACCAGCAGCTCCTCGGCGGTGGCGGATACGGAACCGCTTCCACCGGAGCCAAGGTAGTGGTGGGTCTGCCCTATATACGCAACTTCTCAAGCGGCGTCAGCGGCGGCCCCGTCGTTGACTGGGATATGAAAACCACCTTGGAAGGTCTGTGGGCCGCTGGCGACGGCATATACGGTGGCAATGATCACAGCCATGCCGCCACCACCGGACGCTACGCCGGCAGAAAAGCGGCGGCATACACCAAAAAGGCAGGCGACGACGCTATTGCCAGAAAACAAGTAGATGAAGAAAAATCAAGGGTGTACGGCCCGCTGAAGAGGAAAGATGGAGCCTACTGGAAGGAGCTCCTTGCCGGAATCAACAAGATAATGCAGGCCCACTGCGGTAATATAAAGCGCGACACCCGGATGAAAATGGGACGTACCTATCTCGACGACATGCAGCAGGCGGCCGATGACATGCTTTACGCCGTAAACCCGCACGACCTGGGCAATGCATTGAGCATACTGGACGTGCTCACCTCCGCAAAAATGATCGTACATGCAAGTATGGCGCGAAGGGCGTCCAGCGCGATTCTGCACTTCAAGCGCGGCGAGTATCCGGAGGTCGATCCGCCGGAATGGAACAAGTTCGTCACCATCAAGCTGGATGGCGATAATGTCAAAGTGGGCGAATTGCCCATAACATACGGTGCGCCATACGTAGAGAACTACGAGAAATACAGCAAGGTTTAAAATCTTTAACTTAGAGGTTTAAAAATGACAGAAGAAACTATTTACGTACAGCCAAATCCGCCGGCACCGACCAGGCCGGTAGTGTTCGACCCCGCCATCTGTGACGGTTGCAATAATTGTGTAGAAACGTGCCAAACCGACGTTTTCATACCAAACCCCCAGGAGGGTAAACCGCCTATCATCATGTATCCGGACGAGTGTTGGTACTGCGGCCCCTGCGTTGACGTATGCCCCAAAAAGGGCGCTATCAGGCTGAACTATCCGCTTATGTGGAGAGTGCCTTGGAGAGACAAAAAGACCGGCGAGCACTTCTGGATAGGGATGAAGAACCCGCCTCCTCCCAACACGAGGCCCCAGCCATAAGTGTTATAATACAAACCACTCTTAAACCAAAAAACAAGAGGTAAGTTTGTGTATAAAGACGGCAAGCTACATCAGTGGCCCTATCCCATACGCTACGGCGTTGAAATCGAGGTTACGGCCGACGTTCTAATTCTCGGTGGAGGCATAGCCGGGTGCTGGGCGGCAATAAGCGCCGCTAAAAGCGGAGCTACGGTAGCAATCGTAGAAAAAGCCGCCACTATCACCAGCGGCGCAGGTGGTTCGGGGTGCGACCACTGGATAAACACCCCAAATCCATGCTCCAATGTAACCGCGGAAGACTGCATAGACTGGGAACGCGAAAACGCCACCGGCTATATAAACGGCATATCGCGCTATATTGCCGCCAGAGAGAGCTATGATACCCTGCTTGAGATGGAGCGGATAGGCGGCAAGGTACGAGATACCGAGGACGAGTTCGCCGGAGCCGACTTCAGGGATGAAAAAACCAAGTTTGTTTTTGCCTATGACTATGAAAACAAGTTCCACTTCAGGGTATGGGGTAAAACCTTTAAGTCTGCACTGTATAAAGAGTGCAGGCGATTGGGCATCAAGA
>DAOUZV010000007.1 GCA_030665485.1 Chloroflexota bacterium
CCTGATGTAAATGTATCCGTTATTAGAACCGATAGCGTATGCCCCGATTACCATACCTTCCAGTATGCTGTGCGGGTTGCCCTCAACGAGGCTCCTGTCCATATAGGCGCCGGGGTCGCCCTCATCAGCGTTGCATATCACATATCGGACGCCATCTTCAGATACAGCGTCGCGGGTCGCCTGCCACTTCCTGCCGGTGGGAAATCCTCCTCCTCCACGGCCTCTCAAGCCCGATTTTACAACCTCATCTATTACCTGCTGCGGTTTCATTGATGTTAGCGCCTTGCTGAGTGCAGCATATCCACCCAGCGCGATATAATCCTCAATGCTGGTGGGGTCGATATGCCCGTTGTTGCCAAAAATCAGCCGCTGTTGCTTGGCATAGAACGGCACATCCGCCTCATGAATCAGCTTTTCATCGGTATCAGGATTAACATAGAGCAGCTTTTCAACAACGTTGCCCTTTATCATCGTTTCCGAGATGATCTCGGGTACATCCTCTATTTTTACCTGCTGATAGAATATTCCCTTGGGGTGAACCACTACCAGGGGCCCTCTTTCACAAAAGCCGTGACAACCGGTGGTGCGCACCTCTACGTCCGCGCCCTGCTTTTTAGCTTCGTCTCTCAATGCATCGGTTATGCTCTCACAGCCGTAGGCGTGACACCCAGTTCCGCTACATATGGAAATATAAGGCTTGCCGGGGTCTCTTTTATCGTTTATCGACTTTGTTAAAGCCTCAAGTTCAGTTGGGGACTTAAGTTTCATCTCCACACACCTTACTCATACTTCTTTAGCATTTTTTCAACTTTGTCCGTGCGCATTTGACCGGCATAGTCGCCATCAACCACCACTATCGGCCCCAGCGCACAGGCACCGACGCAGTTCACCGTCTCCAGGCTGAAACGCCCATCGTCGGTGGAATCACCGGCATCGATTCCGCTGGCACGCTCGATTTTTTCAAGAACACGCTCGGCACCTCTGACGTGGCAGGCAGTACCCATGCACACATTAATCAGGTGACGTCCACGCGGTTTCATGCTGAACGCCTTAAAGAACGTTGCCACACTGTAGACCTGGCTCAAGGATATACCCAAACCCAGACCAACCTGAACCAGCGAATCTTTGGGAAGGTAGTTTTCCTCAGCCTGAATATCCTGCAGAATGGGAACGAGCTGCCCCATGTCGCGGTCATATTTATCCAATATGGATGCCATCTTCTTATTGTCCATATGCCTTTTCCTTTAGCTTGTTGTATTCCTCAATTACTCTTGCCTGTATTGTATCAATATCGTCTTCGGTCAGATGCCTGAACCTGCCCTGAGGTTTCATATAGTCTTTTATAGAGCGTAATTTCTCAAATTCCATGCTCATCTTGTATTTGCCTTTTACCACCTCGAACAACGGGAATACGCCGGTTTCCACGACCAGACGTGCCAGAGCAACGCTGAGTTCACCCGGGGAGCGCCAGCCGGTGGGACATGGCGAAAATACCTGTATATAGGCCGGCCCCTTGGTGTTCACGCCCTTCTTAACCTTGTCCATAAGGTCGAAGGGATAAGCGGGGCTGGCGGTGGCCACATAATCGATGTTATGCGCAACCGCAATCGCAGGTAAATTCTTTTTCTGCGTCTGCTGGCCAATACTTTTCTTGCCCGTAGGAGAGGTAGTGGTTACCGCACCGTATGGGGTTGAGCTTGACCTCTGGATTCCGGTGTTCATATATGCCTCGTTGTCAAAGCACACATAAAGTAAGTCATGGCCTCGCTCAAACGCGCCGGAAAGCGCCTGCAATCCAATATCAGCGGTAGCACCGTCACCACCCATGGCCAGAATATTAACCTTCTTGTCTCGGTACTTGCCTTTTCTCTGCATCACCTTTATCGCTGATTCAACACCGGAGGCAACCGCTGCTGCGTTCTCAAACAGGGTGTGCATCCACGGCACTTCCCATGTGGTTTGCGGGAACAGAGACGATACAATCTCGATACACCCTGTAGAATTAATTACTATTGTTTCCCGCCCCAACGCCTTACAAACCTGCCTTACGGCCAGCATTTCGCCGCAGCCTACGCAGGCGCGATGACCGGGTGCGAAATACTCTTTTCTCGGCGCCAGCTTGGGGACATACAGACCGTATTTATCCATATTATTCCCTCACTCCCAGCATTTCATATTCGTTCTCTGATCCGTTTTTAGCTATCTCTACGCCTTTGGTAATCATCTCTTCAAACTCTTCCGGTGCAATATCGCGTCCGCCAAGCCCGCCAATAAAGCTCACTACCTGCGGCCGTTTTTTCATCTGATAGAAAGCCGACCTTATCTCTGAGCAAAGAGGCCCAGCCGGACCACCGTAGGAAATAGCTCTATCGAGTACTACCATGTTATCGGCGCTCTTGGCCGCGTCGCGCAGCTCTGCAAACGGAAAAGGTCTCCACAAGCGCAATCTGATTAAACCTACCTTTTTGCCTTCGGCTCTCATCTTGTCGATCGCCAGCGTTGCGGTTTCACTGAAACTGCCCATTGTCACCAGAATGGTCTCTGCATCGTCCGACTTGTAGGTCTCTACCGGATTGTAATGCCGGCCGAACATGTCACCCCATTCTTTCCAAATCTTCTTTATGGTTTCTTTGGAGTTGGTAAGGGCCACCTCCTGCGCCTTCTTTATTTCAGGATATATATGCGGCGGGCCGTATGTTCCCACCGACACGGGGCTATCAGGATCGAGCTTATGATCATAATTGAACGGGGGAAGGAATTTATCGACCTCCTCCTGATCCATTATTATTATGGACTCTATAACATGCGTCAGATGAAAGCCATCCATGTGAACCATCACCGGGAACATCACGTCTTTATGCTCGGCAATTTTGAACGCCGATATCAGCAGGTCATGAACTTCCTGGCCGTTTTCCGCCACTATCTGAACCCAGCCAGTGTCGCGAACTCCCATCATATCGGAGTGGTCGCCCCAAACACTCAAAGGTCCGGACAGCGCCCTGTTGCATATGGCTGCAACCATAGGCAATCTGCTCGACGCGGGAATTGTCAGCACCTCGTGCATTAATTCCAGTCCCTGGCCCGCGGTTGCGGTAAACGTTCTGGCTCCCGTTGCAGATGATCCGCAACAAGCGCTCATTGCAGAATGCTCCGACTCAACGCAGATGTACTCAGCATCCAGATCACCGTCCGCCACGTATTCAGAAAGTTTTTCAACGATATGCGTCTGAGGAGTGATGGGATATGCTGCGATAACGTCTGCATTTGCCAGTTTTATTGCCTCAGCAGCCGCGAAGGATACTTCAGTTCCGACTTTTTTCGCCATTACTCGGTCTCCTCCACCATATGTATTGCCTTGGTCCAGCACTCGTTAGCGCAGATTCCACAGCCCTTGCAGTGATACTCATCCCACCAGGGATATCCGTCATCTTGCTTCCAACCGATGCTGGCATCGGGACAGTAGATATAGCACAGGCCGCACTTTATGCACTTGGCCAAGTCCCATTCAGGGCGCTGTGACCGCCAGTCGCCGGTTCTGTACTCTTTTGCACTGCCCGGCGCAGTGACTATCGCACCAATAGGTATTTCCTTCCAGCTAAACAATTTAGGCCTCCACTACAGTTTGTTCATAGGCTGTTTGGCACGCATTGATATTCTTCTCCGCGATCTTGCCAAACCGGTGATGTATGGGAGCGATCACAGATTTCATATCGACGCAACCGGTGACCTTTATCAGCGCACCCATCATCGTAGTATTGGTAATTGGAACACCCAACTTCTCTTTTGCTATCTTTAGGGCATCAAGTACTGCTATTTTATAATCTCCCTTGTACTCGGATTTAATGTCACCAAGGCTTCTTTTGGTGTTCACGATCAAATATCCACCGCTTTTAAGACCTGAGGTAACATCCACAATCTTAAGTAAACCGGGATCCAGAACAATTACCACATCAGGTTTGGTCACCTCAGAGCGCACCTTAACCGGCGAGCCCTCATTGATCCTGTTAAAAGCAAGTACCGGGGCTCCCCTTCTTTCAGGTCCGAAACTGGGAAAAGCCTGAGCATACTTCTCCTCACTGATAGCAGCAAGCGCTACCAACTCCGCGGAGGTAACAGCTCCCTGGCCGCCTCGGCCGTGCCAGCGCATCTCTAGCATTGGTCCTCCCTGCCCATAAAATAAAAATACCCCCGGAGAGATTCGAACTCTCGCCCCCAGCTCCGGAGGCTGGTGCTCTATCCACTGAGCTACGGGGGCGCATTAGTTAAAAATTTTATCATAAGTAATTGTAATAATGCAAGATTGAAGTGAATATGAACAACATTTTGGGGATATTGGGGCCTCACACCGGTGGTTTTTGAGCGATTTTTACGGCTTTTAATTAACTCGGCGCGTCAGGCGGCCCTCACCGGATTTCATGATGCCGTATTTTGCAAGAGGTGGTGCAATAAGTTCGTTCACTATAGTTGAGATGATTATGGCTCCGACCACTATCGAGGCTATAGAGTGAAATCCTTCTTTTGATTGCAATGACAGGGCCAAACCGATGCTAACGCCGGCTTTAGGCAACAGGGCAAAGCCCAGGTACTTTCTCACCGTTTCCGGTGCACCTGCCATTTTAGCTCCAACCCATGAACCACCGAACTTGCCCGCCATTCTCCCCGCAACAATCAAAACACCGATCACCACGATAGCCAATAGAGCATTCGTATCAAGATGCTCGCCACCAAAGAAAGATGCTCCAGCTAGGGTAAAGAACAAAACAAATACTAAATCCTCAATTCCAACCACGGCGTCAATCATTCTGCTGTGTTTCATCCGATTTACCACAACGAATCCGAAGGCCATGTTGGCCAATATGATCGACAGATCCAAAACATATGCAACGCCACCACAGGCAACCACAAGGCCAAGCACCGCCAACGTAGTTTGAACTCTCTGACGGCGCAGATAACGCGTTATGTAAATCAACATAAAAGCAAATATCAAACCTAACAGAAGAGAGAACAGTATTTCAACAGCAGGATGTGCTATCATGTCAGACACCGATACTCCGCCGCTATTGAGCAGAGATGACGAAAAACCGGCCACAAGCGCAAAACAGATAACCGCCAACGCATCATCAAGGGCAACAACGGCAAGAATGGTATTGGTAAGAGGGCCTTTGGCCTTAAGTTCATGAAGTACAGCAACAACGGCGGCAGGTGCCGTTGCCAGAGATATCGCCCCGGCAACCAATCCTATAGCTATATATGACTGTGTATCCAAATTAAATTCAGTCAGATACTTACCTACCAAGGGTTGAGCACCAAAGCCTAGAATTAGTAATACCAAGGCGAACGGAGCCAGCCCCTGAGTGAGAGTTACTATGCCTACACTTTTCCCAATCCCTTTGAGATTATCAATCCGAAGGCTGCCTCCAATAACAAAGGCAATTAAGCTTAAGGCCATGGGAATGATAAGGTCATAAACAAGTTCTACCGGCCCATCAAAGACTCGAATGCCATCTTCCCAAATGCTGGGTTCAAAAAGGCTCCAACTGAATAGCTTCTGCGAGATATATGGGTTGAGTAGAATGCCAAAAACCAGATAGCCAGTAATTGCCGGAAGACCTATCTTCCTGGCAATACGCCCACCTATAACACCGAATACCAGAAGCACGCCAAATGCAAGTGCTGTTGATTCGATGGGACCAAGGTCAATCTGCAATCCCAGAAAATCCAATTTTAAACCTTGGTGGGATTATACATAATTCGGCATAAAGGCTCAAGGGGGTTTCGGAATACGAATTGAAATACCAAAATAATATGGCGCAAATGCCACCAATCCAGCACTAGACTGCGTGACCTTCGCCGGACCTCATAACCGCAATCCTTACCAGCGGCGGCGCAATTATCTCGGTTATAATAACCGCAACAAAAATGGAGCTCATAAGCAACGTCCCTATAGAAGCCAAACCCGGCATATTAGCGGCCGACGTAGCCAACCCTATGCTTACCCCCGCCTGAGGCAGCAAGGTGATGCCCAGCCATTTTCTCACGTTTGGTGGGGATTTGGCAGCGGTTGCGCCCAGCCACGCTCCCAGGTATTTACCGGCAAACCTAGCAATTAGAAGCAGGCTGCCGATGATGGTTGCCACACCCAGCTGGTCGAAGTCGAAATTCGCTCCCACAACGGCGAAGAATGCGACGAAAACCATGTCCTCCATGCTCAAAGCCATATCTATCAGACGAGTGGATTTCATCTGATTTACAACAACGAAACCAAACGCCATGCAGGTGAGTATATACTCAAACCCCAGCATTTCGGCAATGCCCCCGCAGAGGACAACCGTACCCAGCACAACCAGGGTCATAGTGCCTCTCTGGCCTCTGAAAAAGCGCGAAACGTAAATCAGCAGATATCCAAACACAACGCCCAGCAGCACCGAAAGCACAAGGTGAATAACAGGAGACAGTAACAGTTGCGAAACGGAGTCTACTCCACCTTGCAGAATAGCCGTTGCCACACCTGCCATCAGGATGAAAGCTACAACCGCTAAGGCATCATCAAGAGCCACCACACCCAGGATGGTTGTGGTCATCGGTCCTCTGGCCTTTACCTCGTGCAGTACGGCAATCGTTGCCGCCGGCGCGGTGGCCAGTGATATGGACCCCGCGACAAGACCAAGGGCAAGATAGGAGTTGCTGCCGACAAGCATGTCTGGAGGAGCCACAAACGGCCCGACAAAAGCCACCAACAGGAAAACAAAAAGAAAGGGAACCGCTCCCTGAATTAAGGTTACCGATGATATTCTCTTACCCAGGCCCCTTAAGGTATCCAGCCTCAAGCTTCCACCAATAATGTAAGCAATGTAGCTGAGAGCAATGATTTCAATCAAGTCAACAAGCTGCTCAATTATCTCTGGATTGAAGTAATGGTGCGAGGGATCGATACGGTTGGTTACATAGGGGTTCAGCAATATACCGAACACAAGATAACCGGTAATAGCAGGCAGCCCGAACCTTTTGGCTAAACGGCCACCAAAAAGACCAAGGGCAAGGAGTAAGCCAAATGCTAGTGCGGAAGAAACCTCACCCACTTCAATATGCAGAAAGTCTAAAACGCTGCTCAACTGCCAATTACCCAACTAGAGGCCTTAAAGGAATAGCGCGGAATTTTATACAACGCATTTCTTACCGGTCTTTTAAAGCTAATATAAGTATACCATAAGTAGCACATAAGCGTGATGGCACTTAGTGTAGAGGGGGAATTGTTACTGTTTATCCAGCTATTTCATCCCATAACTACAGTTTTGAGGCTATCCTGCTCGCATTGTAGGAAGAAGTTCAAGTATTCTGTAAAGTTAAACCTCATATAACATGAAGAAAACAGTCAAATTTAACTCTAGAGGGGTTGACATTTGCGGGTTTGATATTTATTATTTTGGCTAGATAAAACCCCCAGCAACCCCGATTTGCTAAAGAGCGATTTCCTTGGGTTATAAAAGTAAGCCCTTGTATATATGATTCAGTAAGGATAGTTTGTGACCAAGTACATATTTGTAACCGGGGGCGTGGTCAGCTCTGTTGGCAAGGGAATTACGGTAGCGGCACTCGGCCGGATTCTTAAAAGCCGCAACATCTCCGTATCGGTGCAAAAGCTCGATCCCTACCTGAATGTTGATCCCGGTACCATGTCGCCATATCAACATGGTGAGGTCTTCGTGACTGAAGATGGCGCCGAAACCGACCTTGATCTGGGACACTACGAACGTTTCATTGATATAAATCTCACAACAGCTTCCAGCGTCACATCCGGTCAGATATACAGTTCAGTTATTGCAAATGAGCGCCGCGGCGATTTTTTGGGTGGAACCATACAGGTTATTCCACACGTGACCAACGAACTGAAGAGCCGAATCCATCTTGTTGCCGAGCAATCTGAGGCCGATGTGGTTATAGTTGAGGTCGGTGGAACCGTTGGTGATATAGAAGGCCTTCCCTTTCTGGAGGCCATTCGACAAATGCGTAACGACGTTGGCAGAGAAAATACCTTCTATATACATGTCACGCTACTGCCTTATCTATCATCAACGGGTGAGATCAAGACCAAGCCCACGCAGCACAGCGTAAATGAACTGAGACGCATCGGTATTCAGCCCGATGTTATCGCCTGCCGCAGCGACTACCCTGTATCAGACGAGCTCAAAGCGAAAATCTCGCTGTTCTGCGATGTAGACAAGCGCGCCGTAATACCGCTGCTCACAGCCTCTACCATTTACGAAACCCCCCTCATACTCGAAGAAGAGGGTCTTGGCGACTTCATTATTGACAGAATGAGTATAACTCAAACAGGACATGATCTGAGTGAGTGGCGAAAGATGGTAGACAAAATAAAAGCCCCCAAAGAAACCATAAAAATCGTATTGGTCGGCAAATATGTTGAACTGCCCGATGCCTATATATCCGTGCGTGAAGCATTGCGCCACGCCGCACTTCACCACAATAAAAATGTTGAGATTATACTGGTAAGCTCAGAGGAGCTTGAACACGGCGATATTGAGCAAACACTTCGCTACGCCAGCGGTATTGTGGTTCCTGGAGGCTTCGGCGACCGTGGTATAGAGGGAAAGATAATGGCAGCCAAATATGCCAGGGAAAACAAAGTCCCCTACTTAGGGCTGTGTTTGGGTATGCATGTACTTGTAATTGATCTTGCCCGACATGTATTAAACTTTGACGTAGCTAATTCTGCAGAATTTGATCAGCAATGCGCTTACCCCGTTATTGATCTTTTACCTGAACAGCGTGATGTAGATGAAATGGGCGGCACAATGAGGTTGGGGTTATATCCCTGCAAGGTCGTCGAAAACACACACGCCAGAAAGGCTTACGGCGTTGAATTAGTTCACGAACGGCACCGCCATAGATTCGAGGTCAATAACGACTTCCGTGAGCAACTGGAACAGGCTGGTTTTGTCGCCAGTGGCATCTCGCCTGATGGCAGGCTTGTTGAAATAGGGGAGATCAAAGATCATCCGTGGATGGTCGGCGTGCAGTTTCACCCCGAGTTTCTATCTCGGCCAGGCCGTCCGCACCCGTTGTTTAGGGATTTCATCGGGGTGGCCAAGACTATTTTACGTGATGGCGACCAGCGCCCGTTGCCACTGACCAACAATGTAGACAAAAATAAAAACCTGTGATATATTCGTAAGGAGATTCCTCATGCGCATCTTCCTTGACACCGCAAACGTTGAAGAAATCCGTAATGCCGCCAAACTTGGAGTTATTAGTGGCGTTACCACCAACCCATCTTTGGTGGCAAGAGAACAGCGTGCTGATTTTAAGGATGTTATCAAGGAAATAGCGTCCATTATAGATGGACCTATCAGCGCCGAAGTTACCAGCCTGAATGCCAAGGAAATGATCAGTCAGGCCAGGGAAATAGCAACCTGGTCACCTAACGTTGTGATCAAAGTCCCCATCACGCCGGCAGGGATCGAGGCGACATCGGTGCTGTCCAAAGAGAACATAAAGTGCAACCTGACGCTCTGTTTCTCGCCTAACCAGGCTCTGCTTTGTGCCCTGGCGGGGGCGGCTTACATAAGCCCCTTTGTGGGCAGGCTTGACGATATAAGCCACGACGGAATGCAGTTGGTCTCCGATGTGGTTGCCATATATAAACGGTATGATTTTTCAACGCAGGTAATTGCAGCAAGCATAAGACATCCGATGCACTGTGTTATAGCAGCCAAGGCAGGCGCACACATTGCAACCGTACCTTTCAAAGTTCTTATGCAAATGATAAACCACCCTTTGACCGATATCGGAATCGATCGCTTCATGGAAGACTGGAAGCGTCTATCGGGAAAATAGGCAATGGTTATTGTAATCTGCAAATAACTCCCTAGTGATTTGACAGCGAGAAATTATCTCCTGATTCATCTAATATACCTAATTTGCTTTTCTATTGGAGGATATAATGAACAACACACTGAATGTCACCGAACTTGAAACCAAAACGCGCGATGAGCTGGTGGAAATAGCTAAACAGCTGAATTTGAGCGGCTATAGCACAATGAAAAAAGATGAGCTGGTAACCAAGCTGATGCAAACACAGGCCGATCAGCAGGGACAGCTATTCCTTAGCGGTACTCTGGAAACAGGCGACGACGGATATGGTTTTTTAAGAAGAGACGGGCTGCTTCCCGGTCGCACCGATGTTTACATTTCACAATCCCAGATACGCCGCTTTTCATTACGCACCGGAGACGTGATAAGCGGCCAGGCCAGATATCCCAAAGATAACGAGAAGTATTATGGCCTGCTGCGCGTTGAAGCGGTCAACGGAATCGATCCTGAAGTAGCTAAGCTGAGGCCACATTTTGACAGTTTCACTCCTACATTCCCTGATGAGCTCATCGACCTGATAACCAGCCCGAAGGAACTATCTCAGCGGGTTATCAACATGATAGCTCCCATAGGACGTGGGCAGAGGGGCCTCATTGTATCTCCGCCAAAAGCTGGAAAAACCTATTTGCTCAAGAGTATTGCAAACGGGATTAGGCATAACTATGCCGATATCCATCTCATGATCTGTCTAATTGGTGAAAGGCCTGAGGAAGTGACTGACTGGAAGCGTTCTGTGGACGCCGAAGTAATAAGTTCAACATTTGATGAGCCGGTTGAGAACCACACAAAGGTGGCCGAAATAGCGCTTGAAAGCGCCAAACGTCAGGTTGAAACAGGCAAAGATGTGGTCATTCTGCTTGATAGTATCACTCGTCTGACCCGTGCCTATAATCTGGCCGCGCCGACTAGTGGGCGAACGCTATCCGGCGGCATTGATCCGGTGGCGCTTTATCCGCCAAAACGTTTCTTCGGTTCCGCCAGAAACACCGATGAGAGTGGCAGTTTAACCATCATCGCCACTTGCCTCATCGACACCGGAAGCCGTATGGACGACGTTATCTACGAAGAGTTCAAGGGCACCGGCAACCTAGAGCTTACACTTGACCGAAAATTATCTGACAAAAGGATTTTCCCGTCGATTGACATCACGCGCAGCAGTACAAGGCGCGAGGAATTACTTCTCAGCGAACATACCCTTAAACAGGTGTGGCTCCTAAGAAAAATGATGTCGCTGCTAAGTTCAAACGCAAACGGTACAGCCGAAGCCATAGAACGCCTGCTTGAGAGGCTGTCCAAAACACAGACAAACGAAGAATTCCTAACTACTCTCAGTAAGGAAGTGAATTAACGGTTATACTCCAGCACCACCAGCTGGGTATCTCTGCTCAATGCTGATTTGCTTATACTTAGCTTGGGCTGAGCAACCACCTCTTTATGGCCCATCTCTTTAAGAAAGCTGTCAACCGGATCCAGTTCCATGCTTGTCGCCTCGGTTTTATAGTGCATAGGTATAACCACTTCCGGATCAAGCATGTTGATTACTTCCGCCGCAACCGGCGCATTAATCGTTGTAAGGCCCCCAACCGGCACCAACAGCACATCTACATCACTCAGTTCTTCCGTCTGGCGCGAGCTTAGCTTGTGACCCAGATCACCCAAGTGGCAAACCTTTATATCATCCAGTTCAATGAGATATATAGTGTTTTTGCCCGCCTTTTCACCGCTTACGTTATCGTGGTACGTACCGATACCGGTTATAAATACGCCTTTTATCTCGTATTCGCCGGGTCCACTCACCACACGCGGCTTGCCGTCAACCGCATCAGAATTATTATGATGATCATGCTGATGGCTAACGGTAACAATGTCCGCAGAGGTTTTCGCCAGTTTGTAGCTATCAAAATTGTGATAAGGATCGGTAACAACCATCGCCTGCTTGCCCTTAATAAGAAAACAGGAGTGCCCCAGCCAAGTGATATCCATAATTTAACCTTCTATCTTCTATTTATTATCCTAAAGAAATCAACCCGAGCCCCACTGCAACACAGCGGCGCCCCAACTCAGGCCGGCGCCAAAACCCACCAGTGCCACATAATCGTTAGCATCAAGCCTGCCCTCTTCCGCAGCCTCACACAGTGCTATGGGGACAGATGCAGCCGATGTATTTCCATATTTCTCTACATTCATAAAAACCTTATCGTTTTGCACACCCAAAGACTTGGCAACCGCCTGAATAATGCGTTTGTTGGCCTGGTGTGGTATAACCAGTTTAAGATCGTCTATTGTTAGACCAGCTTTGCTGAGAACCTGTTTTGATGCTTTGGCCATCGTCCTTACGGCAAATTTGTATATCTCGGAGCCATTCATGGTTATATAATGCCTGTTTTTGTCTGGATCATTTGGATTGCCGCAAAGCCCAAGCAGGTTTAGTAATTCCGGTCTGGCACCGTTGCTGCCCAGCACAAAGCTCAAAAATCCCGGAGGCTTCGACCCCGCCTCAAGTACAACCGCTCCAGCTCCATCTCCAAACAGAACGCAGGTATCTCTGTCACTCCAGTCCAGAATGCGGGAATAAACCTCGCTGCCTACCACCAAAATCTTTTTATACATGCCAGTCCCGATAAACTGGCTGGCTGTCGCAGCTGCATACACAAAGCCTGTACATGCTGCATTAAGGTCAAATGCAGCGGCGTTTTTAGCGCCTATGGCATGTTGAACCAGGGACGCACAGGACGGGAAAATCATCTCAGGAGTAACCGTTGCAACAATAACAAGGTCTAACTGCTCCGACCTCAGTCCTGCCACTCTCAAGGCGTCCTGGGCGGCTTTTACCGCCATACCAGAAGCTGCTTCATCATCGGCAGCAAGACGTCTTTCTTTAATACCGGTGCGGGTCTGTATCCACGTATCTAACGTGTTTACTTTCTCTTCAAGGTCTTTATTGGTAACAACATTTTCAGGCAGGTATTTACCCCAACCCGTTAATCGAGCATATTTGAGCAAATTGACTCCTTGCTTAACTGGCAACTAATGTATAATATCAAAAAGCGAATTTAGCGGTCAACCACTTGACAAAAATAAACCTGTGATGATAAATTTATAATACGAATTAGCACTCTTCCTATTAGACTGCTAATTGCATTTTCGTAACGTATTATGATAACTAGCAGACAAGGCATCATATTAAGGATAATAATCAGGGAGCATATAAACAACGCCTCACCAGTGGCGTCGGATAATATTGCGCGCCTGTACCCCACTAAAATAAGTTCTGCTACCGTAAGAAACGAGATGATCAGCCTTGAGGATCAGGGATACATACATCAGCCCCATCACTCTGGGGGACGTGTGCCATCGGATAAAGGCTACCTGCAATATATAGAATCGCTTGCCGGCAGTGCCGAATTGCCTCTGTCAGAGCAGCATCTCATCCGTCACCAGTTCCATCAGGCAAAAAAGGACATAGATGAATGGGGGAAGTTGGCAGCAACCGTGCTTTCGCGCACGGCGCAGAACGTGGCCGTGGTAGCCCTGCCCAAGCCGATAAGATCAAAGTTCAAACATCTGGAGCTTATATCTATTCATGAAACTATCGCATTGCTCATTCTTGTTATTCAGGAAGCGAACATAAAACAGCAGATGATTTATCTGACTGGTGAGGCATCGCAGACCGAGCTCAGTGGTATAGCTCACAGATTGAGTGCCGCCTATGCAGAGCTAACTGCAGAGGAAATTAAAAAGGTTATCATGCCGCTTTCTCCTGTAGAAACACAGGTTGTCGCAACAGTTGTTGAAAACATGCAACAGGAAGACAGAATAGAGTACGAGGAAATATATATAGATGGTATACGTCATTTCTTCGACCAACCTGAATTCATGACGCAGGATAAATTGAGAGATATAATTGAGATTATCGAGGCAAAAAGCTTTTTGAGCTCTGTTTTACTACAAGCACTGATTGACGATGGCATCGGCATCGTGGTGGGCAAGGATAATAAAGAGGATGCCATGCAGAGCTGCAGCATCGTAGCAAGTAAATATGGTATCCCAGGACGGCTAAGCGGTGCCCTGGGTGTATTAGGACCTACCAGAATGCAATACGAGCGTACTATCTCGGCCGTACGCTGTCTTACATCCATAATGAATGAGTTTTTAAATGATCTCTACGGTCAACCTAGCGGGAGGTAACAGATTGCAGTCTAAAAAAAAGCCAGAGGCAAGTACCTCAAAACCAAAAGAAGTGTTTGAGCAGGAAAAGGAAAAGGCGGAAAAGTACCTGGCCAACTGGCAGCGTGCCGAGGCCGACCTGGTCAACTACAAAAAACGAACAGACCAAGAGAAAAGCGATCTGGCAGCCAGCAACACTGCCGGTATCATTCTCAATATACTTCCAGTGATAGACGATTTCGAGCGTGCTCTAGATGCAATACCTCAGGACCAGCGCGATGAAGGATGGGCAGAAGGGGTAAAGCTGATAGAGCGCAAGCTGATGTCGTATTTAGAATCAATAGGCCTGTGCAAAATAGAGGCGCTTGGTCAGCTTTTTGATCCCAACCTGCACGAGGCAGCGTGTCACATCGAAGGGGACGAGGGGAAAATAGTCGAGGAGTTCCGCACCGGATACAAACTTAATGACCGCTTACTAAGGCCACCTATGGTTGCGGTGGGCAAAGGCGATAATGGCGAAAATATCGAAGAATAGAAAAACTAAACTTTAATTTTCTTTTAGCTAAATTTAGGAGGTCTAATATGGGAAAGGTAATAGGAATTGATCTGGGAACCACAAACAGCTGCGTTGCGGTGATGGAGGGTGGAGACCCGGTGGTTATACCAAACTCGGAGGGGGGCAGGGTCACGCCATCCGTGGTAGCCGTCACCAAGACGGGCGAGAGGGTAATAGGCCAGATAGCCAAACGTCAGGCCGCTACCAATCCGGAAAACACCATATTCAGTACCAAAAGATTTATCGGGCGAAGATTCGACGACAAATCGGTAAAGAGCGACACCAAGCTGGTTCCGTTTAAACTATCAGCCGCAGACAATGGCGATGTGAAGGTAACCATGGGCAGCAAAGACTACAGCCCTCCCGAAATTGCGGCCATGCTGCTGCAAAAAATGAAGGCTGATGCTGAGGCATACCTCGGCGAGCCGGTTACAGAAGCGGTTATTACTGTTCCCGCCTATTTCAACGACTCCCAGCGTCAGGCAACCAAAGATGCCGGCAAGATAGCAGGGCTTGAGGTACTCAGAATCATAAACGAGCCCACGGCGGCAGCCCTAGCCTACGGTCTGGACAAAAAGGGCGATGAAACCATCGTTGTATACGATCTTGGAGGCGGAACATTTGATGTATCCATACTTGAGATCGGAGAGGGAACCTTCCACGTCAAGTCCACCAACGGTGATACCCACCTTGGTGGAGATGATTTCGACCAGATCATAGTCGACTGGCTCTGCGACGAGTTCAAGAAGGATCAGGGCATTGACCTCAAGCAGGACCGCATGGCACTGCAAAGACTGCGTGAGGCGGCGGAAAAGGCCAAGTGCGAGCTGTCCTCTGTCATGCAGTCGGAGATAAATCTGCCGTTTGTTACCGCCGATACCAGCGGACCCAAGCACCTCAATATCACCCTGTCTCGTGCCAAGCTGGAGCAGCTTACGGGCGAACTGGTGGAGCGAACTATGGGCCCATGTAAAAAGGCCATTGAGGACGCGGGAATCGATTCGTCCAAAATAAACGAGGTAATACTTGTCGGCGGACAAACCAGAATGCCACTGGTACAGGAAAAGGTAAAAAAGTTTTTTGGCAAAGAACCGCACAAGGGCGTCAACCCTGACGAGGTCGTTGCCATGGGCGCAGGCATTCAAGCCGGCGTACTCAAGGGAGACGTAAGAGATGTTCTACTGCTGGATGTTACACCTCTTACGCTGGGAATTGAGACCCTGGGTGGAGTATCAACACCACTCATCCCGCGAAACACCACGATTCCCACCAGCAAATCACAGGTGTTCAGCACAGCGGCCGACAATCAACCAAGCGTTGAGATCAACGTATTACAAGGCGAGCGCAGCATGTCCTCAGATAACAGGTCACTGGGCCGCTTCCACCTCGACGGTATACCACCTTCACCTCGAGGCTTACCCCAGATCGAGGTTACGTTTGATATAGATGCCAACGGCATTTTGAACGTCAGCGCTAAAGACAAAGGCACAGGCAAAGAGCAAAAGATAACCATAACCGCATCCAGCGGCCTTTCCAAGGAAGAGGTTGAAAAAATGCAGCAGGATGCTGAACTGCACGCCGCCGAAGATGTGCAAAAGAAAGAGGAGATAGAGGTCAAGAACAACGCCGATACTCTTGCATACCAGGCCGAGAAAACGCTGAAGGATAACGCCGACAAAGTCCCTGCCGACGTCAAGGAAGAGGTTGAGGGCAAAGTCGCTGGGGTGCGTTCTGCCCTTCAGGGCGGTACTACAGATCAGATAAAAAATGCAACTGGAGAACTTACGGAAGTTCTGCAAAAAATAGGCTCTGCTATTTACGGACAACAGGAACAAGCGCCATCGGAAGGACAGGTGCCGCCTGATGAAGAGCCCAAAGATGAGGGAACTGTAGACGGCGAGTTTCGTGAAGTATAGGCTTTAATTTTATCAAGTGGGCAAAAAGGGCAGATGGTTCATTCCTCTGCCCTTACTTACTTGTATGAGCAAGCTGGGCAATTTATAATAGAATGAACGAATAAGAACCAACAGGTTGATTAATGGCCAATAAAAAAGATTATTACGATGTTCTGGGAGTATCAAGGTCGGCAGCAGCAGATGAGCTGAAAAAAGCCTATCGCAAGCTGGCTATGAAATATCACCCGGACCGCAATAAAAACGACGGTGCCGAAGATAAGTTCAAAGAGGTAAATGAGGCATACGAAGTCTTGAGCGACGAGGATAAACGGAATACGTACGACAGGTTCGGACATGCCGGTGTTCAAGGCGGATTTGGCGGCGGGGGCTTCGATGGTTTCGGGTTTGGCGGACTGGGCGATATTTTCGAAACGTTTTTCGGCGGCGCAAAGTCCACTGCACGCAATACGCCGCGCCGTGGAGCAGACCTGCGCTACAATCTAACCATTTCTTTTGATGAGGCCGCCTTCGGCTGCAATAAGGAGCTCGACATCGGACGATCCGAGGTATGCTCGATATGTCATGGCTCCAAATCCGAGCCGGACAACAAAGCGGAAACATGTCCCACCTGTAATGGCTCCGGACAGGTACGCAGGTCGCAATCAAGCGTATTCGGCCAGTTTGTAAACGTCACCACCTGCAACCAGTGCCGCGGCGAGGGCACCATCATCACCAAACCGTGCAAGCAGTGCAAGGGCAGTGGCAGGGAGGATAAAAGGCGTAAGATAAAGGTAACCATACCCGCCGGTGTGGATGAGGACTCACAGATAAGGTTTACCGGCGAGGGAAGCGCCGGAAGCTTCGGTGGCCCGCCAGGCAATCTATATGTTCATCTCTCCGTTAAAAAGCACGATGATTTTCTGCGGGAGGGTGATGACATTCTTTATGATCTTCCCATAAACTTTGCGCAGGCAGCACTGGGCGACCAGGTAGAAGTACCAACACTGAATGGTAAAACCAAACTCAAATTACCCAAAGGTACCCATACAGGGCACATATTCCGGTTTAAGGGTAAAGGGATTCCTCGTTTGAGCAGATCGGGAAGAGGCGACCTACTGGTAAAGGTAACCGTGGTTACGCCGCAGGATCCCGACGAAAATCAGAGCAAACTACTCAAAGAGCTGGGTAAAACCTTGGGTACCGCCGAAATGCCGCAGCAAAAAAAAGGGTTTTTCGACAGAATCAGTGATATTTTTAA
>DAOUZV010000146.1 GCA_030665485.1 Chloroflexota bacterium
TGGGATGGTATCGTACAGGAATACGCCAATCCCAATTACAATGTATGGTACGATGCGCCGGCAGTGGGCTGGGGCAGTGACGGTGAAGGTGGCGGTACCACTGCGGCATTGGCGGCACAGGCCAAGATCAGGGCTGTACAACTCGAGACCGATGCAGATGACCAGATGACACTAGCATATGCAGCACAAGTGCTGTATGCTGCTGAACTGCCGGTAATACTTGGACATCAAGCCAATCTGGTATTTGCGTACAGTACGGAGAACTTTACCGATTGGGCTCCAGTAGGATTGTTTGACGGTTACGGTTCTTCTGGTTGGTTAGCAACGAATCCTAACCTTGTGAGTATAACTCCAGTAGCAGAATAGACCAACTGTTGCGTAATAAGAAATCGTGATATGGTGTGAAGTGCGCCATCACAATGAGCAAACGTATTGTGGAGAGCTCAGATATGATGGCGCACTTGTGTAAAAACTAATGCCAACTTAGACTATTTGAGTTATTAATTTAACGAGGGGCGTCTTGAGCAGAAAATGGTTACTTAGAAGATTAGGCTTTATGCTTTTAGTCTTTGTCGTTGCTTTGATAATTAACTTCGTTATCCCCCGTCTAATGCCTGCAGGCGCTATAGATTTATATACCAAAGGAGCGAAGCTATCTCCGGATGCCCAACAGGCTGTAATCAGGAAATTCGGTTTAGATAAATCAGTCATGGAGCAATTCTGGCTCTATGTCGTCAATATATTTAGAGGCGAGTTCGGGGTTTCGTTTGCTTTCTATCCAACACGGGTAAGCACCTTGGTCTTCAGAGCACTTCCCTGGACTCTATTTCTTTTAATCAGTGCCGAAATAATCTCGGTACCAATCGGATATTTCCTTGGCGTTATTGCGGGCTGGAAAGCAGGCAGCAAGACGGATTCCACAATCCAGGCCGTTTCACTCTTCTTACTGTCTACCCCCCTCTTCTGGATAGGAATGATATTACTATTCGTATTCGGATATCAACTGGGTTGGTTCCCGTTAAGCGGCGCGTATACTATTCCCCCCCGATATCCCAATATATTTGTGCAACTTTACGATTATATACGACATGCAGTGTTGCCGATTTTATCTCTGGTAACCGTTTTTGGTATTGAGCAACTCATCATGAGAAATACCATGGTTACCACCATCAGAGAACAATATGTGCTTATTGCCAAGGCCAAAGGACAAAGTCCAACGAAGGTAAAGTTCAACCACGCCGCCAGCAATGCCTTGCTGCCACTGGTAACCTCGGTCGGTTTGAGGTTTGCTATGTTGGTAGGAGGGTCGGTTTTTGTTGAGACCGTGTTCTCCTATCCCGGAATCGGCAAGCTGATATTCAACAGCGTATTAAACGTCGATTATCCGGTACTTCAGGCGGCCTTTTTAATATACTCGATTACAACGATAGTCGTCGTCTTTTTGCTTGATATTGTGTATGTATATCTCGATCCAAGGATCAGGTATTAGGCTTGGAGGTATAGTTTGCAGTCATCCGGTGATTCACAGATAAAATAGCAGGCTTCATGGTTGAGCAGGTTCAAAGAGACCATCGGCCTTTTATTTGCTTGGTGGCCGGAGTATAAAAAGAGCAAAATGGGGGTTGCCGGCATAGTCATAGTGGTTATCATGGTTATGGCTATACTGCTGGCACCCGTTCTTGCCACTCATGATCCTTATGAATACTCTGCAGATTTATCCGGTACTTGGCTGCCACCCAGCTTCAGCCACCTTCTTGGCACAAATAGTGTTGGCCAGGATATTTGGAGCTCTCTCCTTTATGCCGGCAGAATTTCCCTTGCGATCGGAGTTATTGCGGCGATTGGAGCCACTCTTATCGGAACCATACTCGGCGTAATCGCCGGGTATTTCGGAGGGCTGGCCGATGAGATAATTACAAGGATCAGCGATGTTTTATTGATTCTACCTAGAATACCGCTGTACATAATAATAGCCTTTCTCGTAGGTCCCGGCTTCTGGACTATAATAATGGTGGTTGTATCGCTTGGGTGGACCAGAAACGCACGGCAGATAAGAGCACAGACTCTTTCCTGTAAACAGTACCAATTTGTTGAGAGATCCCGGTCACAGGGAGCAAGCAACATTCATATTATGTGGAACCATATTTTACCGAACGTGGCCGGTTTAGTAATCGCCAATTTCGTCCTGGAGGTCGTAACCGTCATAATGTTGGAGGCTGGTCTTAGCTTTTTGGGGCTTGGAGACCCCTTGCATAAGAGTTGGGGTGTAATGCTGCATTTTGCCCAAATTGACGGTTCTTTTTCGCATAATGCCTGGTGGTGGTGGTTACCACCGGGCATATGCATTGCTTTAATCGGTACGGCCTTCAGTTTTATAGGTAATACTCTCAATGATCGTTTTGTACTAAGGCTTGGAAAGAGGAGTAGCGCCTGATGCCTATACTTCAAGTGGAAAATTTGAGAACACACTATTTTACAGATGAAGGGCCGGTTAAGGCTGCAGACGGGGTCAGTTTCACCTTAGAAAAAGGTGAGTCTATAGGGATCGCTGGAGAGTCTGGTTGCGGCAAGACAACCGTTGCCATGTCCCTGATGAGACTTATAGAAGGCGGCGCTGTCGTTGGGGGCAAGGTCATCCTCGAGGGGCTGTCGCTGCTTGATATGCCCATGAAACAGTTCCGCAAAATAACGTGGGACAAGATATCTCTGGTATCCCAGGCGGCCATGGGCGCCCTTAACCCGGTAAAAACCGTTGGATCTCAGATAGTTGAGGCCATCAGGCTCCATATGGACCTCAGTAAGAGCGATGCATGGGAGCGAACGAGGTTCTTGCTCTCGCAGGTCAAGGTAGACCCGCTTAGAGCCAAGAGCTACCCGCATGAGCTAAGTGGTGGTATGAAACAGCGCGTGATGATAGCCATGGCACTTGCCTGTAATCCGCAGGTAGTTATCGCCGATGAGATGACCACCGCTCTCGATGTGGTCACCCAGGCACAGGTGCTACAGCTACTCATCGGCCTGCAAAAAGAGCTGGATCTTTCCCTGATATATATATCTCACGAGCTTTCTATCCTTGGCCAGGCCTGTGACAGGATGATCATCATGTATGCCGGTAAAATAGTTGAGATGGGCCCCACAGAAACGGTATTCAGTGAACCAGGTCACCCCTATACACAAAAGCTACTCAGCTCGAATATGGACGTGCACTCCGACTGCGCCATCCCGGAAAGCATCCCGGGTAAACCGCCGGACCTGCTGAACCCACAATCCCGGAGGAGGCAAGTAAAAGATCTTTTGAGAAAAGATGCATATGACCCCCATTTCCTGCACAGAGCCCTTGGGGGTGCCCTAATAATTCAAGCAACAATGCAACGGGATCGACACCACGCATAATACAAGGTGATGTACCTCTGTGGTCCATCGCAATTGCGTCTCCGTTTTTCAACTGGGAACAAATCCCCGCCATAATTGCTTCTTCCCCTATCGACGTATGCATTTCGCCATATATTTTTCCTTCGTC
>DAOUZV010000062.1 GCA_030665485.1 Chloroflexota bacterium
GAAGCGATGAAAGAGGCCGGTCGAACTGTTTGCGTTCTTTAGCATGGGCTACAGAAGCCTCAAGCGCGCCCTGAGCAATACCGACAGCTTGTGCGCCGACTGGCGCGCGCGACCTGTCTAAGGTCTTTAGGGCCACAATGAAACCGTAACCTTCTTTCCCTATGAGGTTCTCTTGTGGTACCTTGCAGTCGTCGTATATCAACTCTCTGGTAGAGTTGGCGCGTATGCCCATCTTCTTTTCTTTTTTACCGAAGGTGAAACCGGGAGTATTCTTATCGACCACTATTGCGGTGGCTCCTCTGGCTCCCTTGGTTTTGTCAGTCATGGCTATTATGGAGTAGATCTCCGCATCACCGCCGTTGCTGATGAAGCGCTTGGTGCCGTTGATCAGGTACGAGCCGTCATCGGTTTTAATAGCGCTGGCCTTAGTTGCTCCGGCATCGCTGCCGGCTTCGGCCTCGGTCAGACCAAAGGCCGCTATTGTGCCATTGGCAATTCTTGGCAGGTAGCGTTTTTTGAGTTCATCGCTGCCATATTCAATTATGGGGGTAGCGCCTAAAGCTGTGGCGGCGTAGCATAGTGCGATACCACCGCAAATTCTGCTTAACTCCTCCACCACTAAGCACAAATCGAAGTTTCCTCCACCCAGTCCACCATATTCCTCTGGTATGAATATCCCGAACATACCTGCATCTGCCAGGTCTTTAATTATGTCCCAGGGGAACTGCTCTTTTTCATCATATTCGGCACGTACGGGCAATATCTTTTCCTCGGCAATCTGCCGAGCTAAACTTCTCATCATTTTTTGTTGTTCATTTAAGAAATAATCCAAGGCGAAAGCTCCTTCTCTGCTTGGTCAAGATTGGATGGTATGACTATTTTAATTTATCCGTTAGTATAACAAAAAGATGGTTGTTGGGCTAGGCTTGATTCATAAGTCGATTGCTGGCGGATGAGCAAACAGTTTTACGGAAGCCAGTATGTCAGTTCGGTAGTTCCTTGCAGCATTAGAGATATGGGAAGTAATTCGCTTTTATGAAGTTAAAGTTATGCTCTACTTTATCTTTGCCGCTCAGCATCCAGCCGTATTCTGTAGAGTGGCCGGCGAATAGATACTCAGAGTCAAATTCGGAGAGTTTTTCAATGCTTTGCTTTAGCAGGTCGCCATCTCCTCCCGGCAGGTCGGTTCGGCCCACGCTTGCGACAAACACTATATCGCCGGTAATCAGAGCCTTGTTTTTAGGCCAGTATACGCAGATATGACCAGGGCCATGTCCAGGCGCATGAATTATCTGAAGATCGAGTTTGCTCCCACCTTTTCCTAAAGAGAATTCGCCTTCTTTGATAAAAAAATCGGGCTCGAAATTAATGGCATCACCGTATATCTGAAGCCACCTGGCACCACCGGTTTTGCGATAATGCTCAGCTTCTTCATGCAGAGCGATTTGTGCCTTTTTTGCTGTGTTTGCACTTGAATTTTTTTGTGTTATTTCTTGCAGAGCGTGATTTGCCTGATAGTGATCTATGTGGGTGTGAGTGTTTATGATGAGACCGATGTCTGATGCCTTAAACCCATCAGTTTCGATGGCTTTGATCAGGTTACTCAGGCATTGCTCTCCCGTTTCGTTTGTTATATGCCCTGAATCTATAATCACATGAGGGCTATTACCCTCAAGTACGTTGGCGAAAAAATAGCTATTGCAATTATTGCCCGTGCCCATCCATGGATAGCCATACAGGTTGTCGATCAATTTCATCTCAACTTAGTCTCCGTTTCTTAGACCTTACCTAAGTAATCAGTATAAACGAAAAGGTTTGTTTTATGCTAGCGCGGGACATACTGGGAGAAGATATGGATAATGAGTTGAAGTGTCTGCGGAACGGAGGATAGCTACTTTCTACGTTCAATAACGTAGTCTGCGAGATCGAGCAGGGATTTTTTCGCGGCGCTATCTGGCATTTCTGCCAAAGTCTGTTTGCTTTTGAAGCAGAAATCGTTGGCCACGGCGTATGATTGCTCGATTATGGATGAATTCTGAATCTTTGAGACGATATTCTTTATATCTTCACCCTTGCACTTTTCCTGAAAGGCTTTTTCTATGAGGTTGTCTTGGGGTTGCTTTTCCATGAGCAGGATGGCAGGTAGCGTTAGGTTCCCGCTTAGAAAGTCGCTTCCTACGGGCTTTCCCATCTCTTCCTGCTCGCCGGTAAAATCCAGAATGTCATCTATTATCTGGAAGGCCATGCCCAGGTTGTATCCGTAACTTTTCAGAGAATCGATACTCTTCTTAGAGGCGTCTCCCAGAGCTGCGCCGGATTCTGACGCGAGGTAGAACAGCGACGCCGTTTTATTATCGATTTTCTTATAGTAATCGTCGCGCGTTTGTTTTGCATTGTAGGTGTTGCTGCTTTCCTCCAGAACGCCTATGCATAAGCTCATCAATGTTTGGGCAAAAATGGTCATCATCTCAGTTTTGCCCAGCGTCGATACCATGTAGGCTGATTTGGCGAACAGATAGTCACCGATGAGTATGGCGGTGTTGTTACCCCAGACACTGCTGACGGTTGGCTGGCCGCGGCGTGTGTCGGATTTGTCGATGGTGTCATCGTGAAGCAGGGATGCCAGATGCAGAAATTCGATTGCCGCTGACATTTGTATAAGTGGTTCGGTATTGTAGGTAAACAGTTTGCCGCAAAGCAGAGTGATGGCGGGTCTAGCTAACTTGCCCTGGTTCTTAAGAGCATGCTCCAGCGGCCCCGTCAGGCGCGGGTTATCATTCCTGGTGGCATCCAGCATGGTGTTGCGCACCGCGTTTAGCTCTTCTTTTATTGGAGCGAAGATGTCATCTGTGTTCAAAGAGCCTCCCTCTGACTGGTAAGTAAAATTTCCGTTTCTTCTTTTACCACGTCTTCATCAAGTTTGGCAAACAGAGGTTCCGGTTTCAGCAGTTTTTGCCCGGTAGGAGGGCGGTTTATGGTCCATCCGTGATCTTGTAGCTTGTCATCAAACCCCAACAGGCTGTGCAGTTTTTGTGAGCTGAACGGGATGAAGGGATAAAGCATTGTTTTAAGGCAGCAGATTACCTCAATTACCACGTTTAAGATGTTTGCCGTTGCCGCTCTATCCTCTTTAATTTTTTTCCAGGGGGCGCATTCATCGAGGTATTGATTTGCTTTTTGCGCCAGCGCCATGATTTCTCTTATTGCCGCCCGGAACTGGCAGCGGCCTAGCAGATCATCCACCGTGACCAGAGTTTTACTCGATTCGGCCAGTAGCGTTTTGCTTAGCTTGTCGTACTCTCCATGTTCGGGCACACAGCCGTCGTAATTTCGATAGGTGAAGGTAAGCACGCGGTGCACCAAATTGCCGTATGTTGCCACCAGCTCGTCGTTGTTGCGCCGCACATACTCGCGCCACGAAAAGTCGGCGTCATTGGTCTCGGGCATGTTTATCGATAACAGGTAGCGTAGCGGGTCTGGCGGGTACTTCTCAAGATAGTAGGGCAGCCAGACCGCCCAGTTGCGGCTGGTGGAAAATTGTTTGCCTTCCAGCGTCAGATATTCGTTAGCCGGTACGTCGTATGGCAGATTGAGATCGCCGTATCCCATGAGCATGGCAGGCCATATTATCGTGTGGAAAGGGATATTGTCCTTGCCGACGAAGTAGTATGATTTGCAGTCGCCCGTCCAGAAATCGCGCCATTTATCGGCGTTGCCGGTCGACGCAGCCCACTCTTTGGATGCTGACAAATAGCCGATCACGGCCTCGAACCAGACGTAGAGACGTTTATTCCCAAACTCCGGCACCGGAACCGGGATGCCCCACTCTATATCGCGGGTGATGGCCCTGTCATGGAGCCCCTCCTTCAATAACCGTAGAGTAAAGTTCTGCGCATTTTTCCTGAAATGCGTTTTTTGTTCAACCCAAGACAACAATTTGTCGTTGAATGCGGACAGGCGCAGTAAGTAGTGCTCTGATTCTACGAAATGCGGGGTGTTGCCGCATATGTTACAGCGCAGGTTCTTAAGTTCACTGGCGTTAAGCGGCTTGCCGCACTCGTCGCACTGGTCGCCTCGCGAGTTTTCAAAGCCGCAGTTGGGGCACGTGCCCTCGACGTATCGATCTGGCAGAAAGCGTTTGCAACTTTCACAATAGGGCAGTGATTGATTGTCTTTATAGATATAGCCCTTGTCAAGCAGCTTCAGAAATATATCCTGCGCCACCTCTTGGTGGTTATCGGTTTGGGTGGAGGTAAACAGGTCGTAAGAAATACCCATCTTTGCCAGTGAATCAACGAAGCTTTTATGATAATGCTCCGCCACCTCTTTTGGGGTTTTACCTTCCTGCTCGGCACGGATGGTTATGGGCGTGCCGTGCTGATCCGATCCCGATACCATAAGTACCTCGTTGCCCTTCAGCCTGTGGTAGCGGGCAAAGATGTCGGGCGCGATTCCGGCACCGGCGATATGGCCTAAATGAAGTGGCCCATTGGCATAGGGCCACGCTACTCCGATGAAAATACGTTTGGTCATAATATGATTATCCTACCTAATGGATTGTACCATACTGCTGATAGCTGTCAAAGAGAGAGCCAGATGTCGTAGGCTTGCTTACGAGGGAGACCATGTTCTTTGCTTATTCTAATCGTTGCCTCTTTGGCCTTTATGCCACGCTTTTTCAGTTGTTTAAGCTCTTCTTTGATTGAGCTTTCATCGATCGTTTGTTCTTCTTCGGTTTTGCCTTCTATGACAAGAGTAAATTCGCCTCTGGGGTTATCGAAGTGTGCGATGGCTTGGTTTGTGTTGCCTCTGAAGACCTCTTCATGCATTTTGGTAAGCTCTCGGCAAACGGCTATTCTTCTATCGCCGAGTATTTCTTTTATGTCGGCAAGCGAAGATTGAATACGGTGGGGAGCTTCGAAGGCAACGATTGTTCGCGATTCATATGCAATCGATTCCAATAACTTTTTTCGCTCTACCTTCTTGCGCGGCAAAAAGCCGATGTAAGTGAAATCGCTTACTGGCAGGCCGGATACAACTAAGGCTGTAGCCACGGCAGATGGGCCGGGGATGGGGATCACCTCAACGCCTTTTTCAATGGCAGCGTTGATAAGCTCGTATCCGGGATCGCTTATACCGGGCATACCCGCTTCCGAGACCAAAGCGATGTCCTCACCATTTAAAAGACGATCAAGGAGCGGTGCGATTTTAATCTGCTTGTTATGTTCGTAATAGCTGGTAAGCCGTGTTTTAATATCGTATTTGTTAAGCAGGATTCGGGTTTTACGCGTATCCTCGGCGGCGATAAGGCTTGCCTCTTTCAAAGTTCTGATAGCCCTTAAGCATATGTCCTCTAGGTTGCCGATTGGTGTGGCTACGACGTACAGCATATCGGGGTAATTATAGGTCATTGCAGGTGCGTCGTCCAATGCTATTTTTATTGACTTGGAGCACCGCCGCATGCTATATTTCTCCCTAATACCTTTTTGGGGTTTCGATATGAGAAAACGTAAAGAATTACGCCATACATATGGCTTTGACGATGTGGCACTTGTACCCGGAGACGTCACTATTAATCCCGAGCAAACCGATGTGAGTTTGACCATAGGTGAGCATAAGCTGGAACTGCCGATACTCGCTTCGGCGATGGACGGAGTCGTCGATCCGAAATTTGCCGTGGCGCTGGGAAAGATGGGCGGCCTCGCGGTTCTCAATCTGGATGGCGTGCAGACTCGCTATGAAAATCCCGACGAAGTTCTACAGGCGATATCTGAAGCTTCACCTGAAAAGGTTACTAGCATCATCCAGCAGGCCTACGAGGAGCCGGTTAAAGAGAAGCTGGTTGGCCAGCGCATAAAGGCAATTAAAGACGGCGGCGTGGTTTGTGCCGCCTCTGTTACACCGGCTAATACCAAGAAAATGGCCCCCATAGCCATTGAGGCAGGGCTTGATATACTCGTTGTTGCATCTACCGTTACTACTGCTCGGCACATCTCTAAAAGCTATCGTGGGCTTATATTCTCCGAGCTATGTGAGCAGATTTCAGTTCCGGTAATCGTAGGAAATTGCGTTAGCTACAGTGCCGCCATGGAACTGATGAAGACCGGCATTGCCGGATTCCTAGTTGGTGTTGGTCCGGGTGCCGCCTGTACCACCAGAGAGGTTCTGGGTGTGGGTGTGCCGCAGGTATCGGCGACCATGGATTGTGCTGCTGCCCGAGATGACTATCTTGATGAGACCGGCAAATATGTGACGCTGATCACAGACGGTGGTCTGCGTACCGGTGGGGACATATGCAAGTCATTTGCTTCTGGTGCCGATGGCGTAATGATGGGCTCACCATTTGCCCGCACCGCCGAGGGGCCGGGCCGTGGCTGCCACTGGGGTATGGCCACTCCTGATAAGAACCTGCCACGCGGTACCAGGATAAGGGTTGGTATAGGGGTCGATTTGGATCACTTGCTGTTTGGCCCCACATCGATGACCGACGGCACCGAGAACCTGGTCGGTGCGCTCAAGACCTGTATGGGTGTATGCGGCGCCCGTAATATCAAGGAAATGCATAACACCGAGGTTGTGGTTGCTATGTCGATCAAGACGGAAGGCAAGTTGTGGCAGCTTGCAGGACTTCACTAGTTCATCGATAATTTAAAGAACTTTTCAATCGCCTGTACCACCCCGTCTTCCTCCAGATGGCCTGTTATCCAATCCGCAACCTCTTTTACCTCATCGGTTCCGTTTGCCATAGCGACGCCCATTCCCGCCCACTCAATCATATCCACGTCGTTGGGGTTGTCGCCGATGGCCACGACCTCCGCTTGGGTGATACCAAGTTTTGCCGCAATCCGCGCCAGCGCTTTTCCTTTACCACAATCCGGATGGGCAATTTCGCAGAAACGGTCATACGATTTGGCTACATAGAGCACCGAGCCAAACTTATCGTTCAACTTGCTTGTGATTTGGTCTATT
>DAOUZV010000136.1 GCA_030665485.1 Chloroflexota bacterium
GTTTTTGCCTGCTTATGTCTCGCCGGTGTTCTGGCATCGCTTATGCGAGGTAAGGTAAGAGGCGATATAAGGCGTTAGCTTGAGCTTCCGATAAAACTAACCTTTGCAAGCTGGTTGGAGGTTGATAAACTCTATTTGGGATTTTTTTCGTCGTTCTTATTTACCCAGAAGTAATCACCCGTCTCTTTGCGTTTCCAGGGCACCCGCCACATCAACGGAAAGTGCAGTTTTATAGCTCCTTCCACGGGGCATATAAATACGCAGCTTCCGTCGTACCAGCACTCCTCAGAGAATACTACCTGCGGTGGCTCACCCTTTACCGAACTCGGCATGAATATATCCCTTGGGCATACCTCGACACACTGGTTGCATCCGATACACGTATCGCCGTCGATTATTACCGGCCTGCTCGGGCTGGGATTATTGGGGGCAACGTAGATATCTTGTTCGCTTTTCTTATTCACAACTGTTCCTCCAGTATTATTGAGCCTATAATCCGCAATGGTCAGCATAGTTCCCTTCAAGGGAACCCCAAAATCCTAGGGGCAACTCTCCTACCGCAACTTCTCCGTCTTTTTGTCTTACAGTAACAAACTTATGCCACTCCTCAGGTTCCATTTCGGGGTAGTCCCATCTGCGAAACCCTAGAAGACTGGAGCTTGCTTTTCGAGCCAAGCACGCATTGATAATAAGCTTGGAAAAGGTGAGGATGTCCATCACCTCCAGGGTGCGCGCAAGCTTGTGCGGGTCTGTGGCAAAGCTGTTTGTGGCAATCTCTTCGCCTATATCGTCAAGCAGCTTCAAACCTAACTTCATGACCTCCCCCTCTTTAGGGTCGCCACAGTAGAACTGCATAACCTTATTAATACCCTGGTTCAATTCCTTCCATTCGACTCCGTGCTTTCGCTGTGTGGGATTATATACACGGCGTTTCTCGGCCTCTACCTGATTTCTATCTATACTCGACACATCAGTTATCCGAAGTGCATTCTCGGTCGCCTTTCTGCCCGCATACTTGCCGGTCGCAGCCGCCTCGGGGTGGGCGCCATGAGCAAACAGACTGTTGCCGGCGGCATACAATCCGTCAAGTGTCGTCTTCAGGTCCCAGTCAACCACTAAACCCCCGGCGCGTACCATCCGGCCAACACGTCTGCCCGCAGCAGCCACGTGATTGTCCCCGGACATACGCAATTGGTAGCCCTCGAGCATATCCTTGGTGGGATCAAACCCTGCCTCGGTATAGTACTTCAAGGTAACCTTGCTCCTCGATTCTTCCCCCACCATCAGTCCCCAGATAACTCTGCGCTCGTCCTCGGGCATAACCGTTAAATCGGCGTATATGGGCAGCGTAATCTCCCCTTTGGCCACCATTTCCTCTACTCCGGCAGTGCTTGGTTCAATATAGTCATATTCGCCACTGTGAAAGTGAGCCGGCAAAAAGAATTTCTGCCCCGGCGCCGGGCGATATCTCTCGGCGACCGTTTTAAGGACCCTGCCATCTCGATCAATCCAGGGAAGCTCCTTACCATTAGCATCAACCAGTGTACAGGCAAACCATGTATTGCCATGACGACCGGCTCCCACGCCGGAGGATATCTCCATGGCGCTACCCTTAACCGGGCCCTCCATCAAGGTAAATTCCGCGCCCGCTCTCCAGGCAAGAGCAGAACCGCCGGAAGTGTTACCCGACCTCATGCCGAAACCGCTGGCTTCTGTGGAGGAATGCCATTCCCGTCCATCGTTTCCCAAGCAGGTTATGATTGACTTTGCTTTGGCGATTATAAATTCGCCCGTTCGCGCGTCAACGCCTGTTGCTCCTATCACCCTTGCTCCCTGCTTACCGTCTTCAGTCAGCAAGCTGGTGGCCATAACCCTGTCATGGATTTCAACACCCAATCGTTTACACTCTTTATAGAGTACCGGCTTAAACGTTGTACCCCATACACGGATGGTATGTTTATTGGTGTAATCATAGGCAAACAACAGCTTGGTCTTTTCGTCTCTAAACTCGGTACCCTTGAACTCATCCTCGGTATCTCTTACCTTGGCTCCCATCTGCTCCAGTTCCATGAGGGTATCGTAGCTTTCACGGGCCGTGATATACATTGCCATGGAGTTGGTATAGCCGCCACTCGATCTTTCCAACGCTTCGGTCCACTCTTCGGCAGTAAGTGGGCAGCATGGGTTATTGGTGATGGCTGAGCTCCAGTGGTCGCACCCCGGTCCTCCGGCACCACTGCGTATCGTTGCTGCCACCTCCAGAATGGCCACCTTTGCTCCTTTTTTTGCGGCAGCTATGGCAGCCCAGCACCCAGCAATGCCGCCACCCAATATCAGGACATCTGCAACAATCTCTTTTTCCTCACCGTAGCGTATCGGATATTGCCAATGTTGCGGCTCTGTTTGAGACATAGTATCTCCTCGTTTGTTTTTGCGCACATTATACCACTATAGGCTCTGTTGGCAAGAAGAGAGGGGCCTTGGAGGACAGATTGAGCAAAAGAAGCAGCAATGATGCGTCAGTTAGTCCTTATATATAGAAATCAATTATACAAATATTAACCAAAATACTGAATATCAGCGCTGGGATATACCGCCACTGTTGCATGTTCTCCATGAAATTCCTGAAGAGTATGGACAACATCATCCCATCTGCTTATCAGCAGTGCTTTCCCCTCGGGTTCAACGTCAATTACGCTGGTCTTTGCCGGATACTGACTATAAAAAATGTAATGGTTAATTTGTGAGGCTATAGGGCGCTTCATACTTAATTTACCTCCAATAGTTCTACCCCACCTGCCCATTAGATAATGACTTATACCACCTTCGGGAGAATTACCGATTACAACGATATCGCCTCCGTTTTTAGTCAGTGAATCAACGGCACTTCTGCTAACACCGTTTGCTTCGCCCGCCTTAACATAAGCGTTGGCAATAACTATGTCCATATCCCGCGCCTGAGTGGCAAGATAATGAGTTCTGGCCACTTCAACGGCGGCCTTGCCAACCTCTTCCCGGACTCCGGCAAAGAGGTCTACCGTTTCTCCCCACATGTTGACTATGCTATCGACTACTATATCCAATCCCGCCAGTGCGGCAACCTCCTCCATATCCCGCCGCCGCGGATTGGCGTCATAATCCCTCCTTTTCTCAGTGGGAACGGGCAAAGTATGATTAGCCAGAGTAGTTTCCAGAGACGCTACTCCAGGCAGAACAATCTTGCCTCCGCCGCTGAACGCGGCAAAACCATGGGGCGTAACAGAGCCTATGCCAATTTTGAAGTCGCAATGCATAACTTCGGCATTTATATAGGCCTTTGTTCCATAACTGGTTGTACCAACATAGGTGCAGTTGTCGAATGGATTATGGTTGTAAACGGGAAATCTGGCCACAACATCTCTACCCAGTTTTTTTACAAAATCACTCGCATTTAATGGCCCGTGAGTGCCAATAGCCGCCATAAATCTGATTTGATCATCTTGGATACCCGCCATCGCCAGTTCATCCAGTATAAACGGCACGATTTTAGCTGCTCTGGTAATGCGTGTCATATCATCAAATAAGATGACCACTTCCTTCTTGTTCTTAGCCAGCTCTCTGATAGGTGCCGTGCCAATAAGGTTTGTTATGGAAGCCTTGATCTGATCATCGTTCATAGCTGGTTTATCGTAACCAGCGATGTTGTGCACCTCCACTTGCCAGCTGGGTGGCAGAGGGAAATCAACCTCTCTGGGATCGTCCCATGCAAATTGCAGTAATTTTACAATCATTACACATAACCTCTCACACTACCA
>DAOUZV010000075.1 GCA_030665485.1 Chloroflexota bacterium
CTACTTGTGGATACACGACGGCGAGATCGAGATTAAGGATGGAGATTATATCTGGGGCAAGGACTGTTTCGAGGCGCAAAAGCTGGTTAAAGGGCGCCATTCTGATGAAGACATACAGGTGTTGACCATCGGCCAGGCCGGTGAAAACCTGGTGCGCTATGCCAACGTCAGAACCGGGCTTAAGGCTACCGGCGGCAGAACCGGTATGGGCTGTGTGATGGGATCGAAAAATTTAAAATGCATCGCCGTTCGAGGAACCTTGGGAGTTGAACTATTCAGCGACGGCGATAAGATGATAGACGTATGCTATAAGTTGTGGAAGGAGAAGCTGTCGCACCGGCTGCATTTGATGGACAAGGAGATCGGCAGAGGCGGTTTCTTCGGCAACACCAACACCATCGGACTCATCAGAAACAAGAACTTCCAGCGCAACCAGATGGTCGATGGCACCGACGTTGAGCCGGAGAACATGGACAGATTTGCCATAGGCAGGCAGGCGTGCTTTGCCTGCCAGTTGCACTGCCGCTTCAGGTTCAAACTGACCACCGGACCCAGAACCGGAGAGTACGCCGAGGGGCCGGACTATACCACGCTGGGTACTATGGGCGCTGAGATGGACAACGAAAGCATGGACGAGGTGCTGGCCTGCGGCGAGCTGTGTGATAAGTATGGCATGGACAACATGGAGATAGGCAGCCTGCTTTCGTGGGCCATGGAGCTGTACGAAAAAGGAATTATCACAATCAAAGATACCGAGATACCGCTGGACTGGGACAATATAGCGTCCAAGTACGAGATGATAAAACGCATTGCACTGCGAGAGGGATTCGGAGATGTGCTGGCCGACGGCGCCGAGCTTGCCATACAACGCATCGGTGAGGAGTCCAGGTACTACTGCATACAGATGAAGGGCATGAGCAACCTGCACTCCGACGAAAGGCCAACGCCTAGTTTGGCGCTAAACGTTGCCGTGTCCACCAGAGGGCCTGATCATTTGCGGGGACGGCCCATACCGGACCTGATGGCTCTGCCGGAGCCGGTGCTGGAGAAGATGTACGGCGGCGGGCCGATGAGCTCCAACTACAACTCCTATGTGGGTAAGGCGCGCATGGTCGTTGTTTCCGAGAACCGCTCCGCGCTGAGCAACTGTCTTGGCACCTGCGGCGGCATTACCGGGGGCGGCGAGGTTGGTGGGCTCAAAGAAGTGGTTTATCTGGTCACCGGCCTTCAACTTACCGATAAGGAGGTGAGTGAGATGGGTGAGCGCATCTATACAATGGAGCGCATGTTCAACAACCGTCAGGGTCGAACGCGGAAGGACGATTATCTTCCCGACCGCTACTACGACGAGCCGACGCCGGTTGGTATGCCCATGGCCAGGGGCAAGACCATAGACAGAGAAAAATACGACCAGATGCTGGATGAGTACTATGAATTTCATGGGTGGGACAATGATGGGGTACCAACTCCGGAGACGTTAAACAGGCTGAACCTTGACAGCGAACCGTCCCACTTGCTTTAGTATATAGGAGGATATAGATGGCCAAGATTATAAACGTAGATCCGTCAAAGTGTACCGGATGCAGGCTTTGCGAGCTGGTATGCTCTGTGAAGAACGAGAGTATTGCCAACCCTTATTTGGCCCGGATACACGTGGTTAAATGGGAGTTTGAGTGTTTTGAGATACCCATGGTTTGCCGCCAGTGTGACGTTCCTTATTGTGAATCGGTATGTCCTGTGGGCGCGGTTTATCGGGATGAGCAAACGCGGGCGACGATGGTCGATTATGACCGCTGTGTTGGTTGCCGCATGTGCGTGCTGGCATGCCCCTTCGGCGGTATGAAGTATGACACCAGAGGCAAAAAGGTGATGAAATGCAACCTGTGCGGCGGTGACCCCGCCTGCGTTAAGTTCTGCGATACCGGTGCCATAGAGTACATCGATGCCGATAAAATCGACCTTAGGAACCAGCGGGAGTATGCGGCAAAAGGCTATGAGATGCGCAAGGAGTACAAGGAATCGATAGGCCCTGAAGTAGGACATCCCGGTCCCAAAGAAACGGTTGCTCCCAGATGGGGCAGGTGGTAGGGAGGTGCGCTATGAGTAAAGATGAGCAGAAGCAGGCAAGGAGTAAGCCCAAGGCAAAAATGGTAATGACGGCAAAGGGATACTTAAGGCCGGAGCATTCAACACGGTGTTCCAACTGCCAAGAGCGCATTTCCATCCCTTTAAGGGCGACGCAGGCCACTTGCCCTTATTGCGACATGCCGTATAGAATATCGTGGATAACGCCGGAACAACCCAGAATAAGGGGTGCCATTTGGACACACCTGCCCGGACCAGGGCCGTGGCCGGAAGGATACCCTGGAGAGCTTGACGACGATGGCAAGCCGACAAAGAAGCTGGACTGATTTATTTAAAGGTAAAAATATATAATGCTTAAGGCTTTCAAGGAGTAAACAGATGCCATTTGAAAAAGGTGAAAAAATCGTAGCCAAACCTGTTACCGAAATCCTTGCTATTTTCGATCGAATAGAAACCTATGAGAAGGGAACCAAAGCGCAGCCGATGGAAGACGTTACGCCAGATAGAGATATCTACGGAGTGATGCTGTGGAGGCTGGCCTATCAGGGCTCGGTGCATATGCGCCGGCTGCTGGAGCATTTGTTCACTCCGCTTGAGATGGAGGTTTTTCACATACTCAAGGATGTGGACCCGGCCAATCAGGCAAAGGAGTTGGCGGCGTTCTTTGATATGCCGCTAAACAAGATAAACGACATACTGGAGGCTGGCTTCCAAAAGGGAGTGCTCTTTCCCAAGGACCGCAAAACCAGAATGGGTTACCGTTTCATTCCGCGCGCCACAACGCAGTTCCATGATGGCAGCCTGTCCAACCCGGTGCTCGATCTTAAGTACGGACCGGAGCTGTTTAACCTGTGGAACGATTTGATGTACCACGAGGACGGATACAAAGACTTCAATATGCAGAAAAAGCGCTGGGATGATAAGGTGTCGTACGGACGCCGCGTGCTGCCTGCCTACGAGGCCATTTTAGACAGCCCTGACGTTGATAAGTTGCAGCCGTGGGAAGATGGTCGCGAAATCATCAACTGCCACTGGCGCTGGTCGGTGGCCTTCTGTTCCTGCCGCAGACGCGTTTCCGGCGGCGGGTTTACCTGCAAGAGAACCAAGGAGCACGTGTGCCTCAACTTCGATGCTGCCGCTGAGACGGTCATCCTAAGGCATGGCCGTGAGATCACCAAACAAGAGGCGTTGGATAAGCTCAATATAGCTCATCGTGACGGCCTGGTGGGCTCCATGGAGCATTTCCAGACCACCAACTACTACCTGCTGTGCTTTTGCTGCGACGATTGTTGCCACCACTGGGCTCCGCACGTGCGTCAGTGGGGCGATTACAACGCGCTGTGGCGCTGGCAGAAGAGCCGCTGGGAGCCCGAGATCAACCCCGGCATCTGCGACGGCTGCGCCAAAGAGGGCGGCGATCCCAAATGTGTGGCCATTTGCCAGTTCAACGCCATCGATATGGCCGAGCTTGAGGAGGGATACTCCGGCTACATCGGTGCGCCGGGCCATGACTATACTCACAAGAAAAAGGCGGTGGTAGATGCCGACAAATGCGGCGGGTGCCTCAGCTGTGTGCTGGTTTGCCCCACCAAGGCGATAGTGGCCAGGTGCGTAAAACCGGTGGACTGGGTGCCGAAAGAATCGCAGTATTTAAGAAGAGGTATGGTGCGCAAAGAGGGCGTAACTACCGGCTTCAACCAGCTGTACGCGGAATAAAGCTTATATCCAGCTGGTAGAGAGTTAATATGATACCTATCAGGTACACAAAGGAGCAGTTCGAAAAGCTCGCTGGGCAGCAGCACTGGGGAAGCCCGGTTGATTATGTAGAAGAAAATGCCAACAAATATCCAGATAAAACGGCGTTAGTCGACTCCAAGAGTCGGCTAACTTTTTTGGACGTAAAGCAGAAGTCGGATAGGCTCGCTATACGTTTGCTTGAGATGGGCCTTAAGCATGATGATAGATTCGTCGTTCAACTGCCCAACGTGGTTGAGTGGATAATCGTCCACACCGCACTGAAAAAGGCCGGGCTCATCGGCCTGTACACCATGCTCTATTTACGGCATAAGGAGATAGAGCATGCCTCCAAGCAGATGGAGGCGGTGGGTCATATCATCATGGGACGGTTCCGCGACTTCGACTACTTTGCGATGACCCAGGAAATCGCTCCAAAGTTGCCGTACTTAAAGCATATCTTTGCTGTGGGCGACGATGTGGCCGAAGGGGCTGTATCCATCAGCGACATGATGAACAGGCCGCTCGACAGGCGGTATCCGCCCGACTATCTTGATAGTAAGAAGGTGAGGTGGGGCGAGATTTATCAGCTCAGGGTTACATCGGGGACGACTGGCATGCCCAAGCTGGTGGAGTGCGCGCTTACCCATTCGTCACTGGAAAATACCATCAAGCAGAGGTACGAAGTAACCCATGAAGATGTGTTTGCAGCACTGGCGCCGCTTGCGGGCGGGCCCAGCGGGGTGCATTGCCGGGGGTTTGGCATAGCCCAGCGCGAGGGTTGCACCGTTGTTATGCTGGAAAGGTTTGATGTTGAAGAAGCCGTCAAACTGATCGAGCGCGAGCGTGCAACCATCGCCACTGGCGTCCCCACCATGCTGGCCATGATGAGCGCACTGCCCAACCTTGCCGACTATGATTTAAGTTCGCTGCGCGCGTTTGAGGTGGCGGGCGCGGCGCTACCTTACAGCGTGGCCAAGGAGTTCGAAGAAAAGGTTGGCTGTAAGGTGATCAACCGTCTGGGCGGTGTGGACATTGGCTTCGGTGCCACATCCAGTATTACCGATCCGCCACAGGTGCGCTGGGGCTCGGTGGGCAAACCCATACCCGATATTATGCTCAAATTGCTGGACGAAGATGGAGGCGAAGTTCCAAACGGCGAGGTGGGCGAGATAGCCTACGCCAAAAAGCGTGGCTCTGACAGGTCGTACTACCGCGATTTGGAGATGACGCTTGCCCGCGAGACGCAGGGGCTGGCGCGCACCGGAGATTTGGGCAAGTTTGACGAGGATGGCAATCTGTACATCGTGGGCCGCCGCAAGGACGTTATAATCCGAGGTGGGCAGAATATTTTCCCCGCCGAGATAGAAAGTATGCTGATAACCCATCCGGCTGTGGTTAATGTTGCCATCGTTGGCATGCCGGATAAGGTGATGGGTGAAAAGGCCTGCGCCTTCGTTATCTGCAGGCCCGATTGTACTCTGACGTTCGATGAAATGACATTGTTCCTGCTGGGTAAGCAGGTAGCCAAGTACAAACTTCCGGAACGGCTAGAGATTGTCGACAGCTTTCCCTACTCCGGAGACGGGCAGAAGGTGATGAAGAGGAAGCTTGTCGAAGAGGTAATCACCAAGCTTAAAGCCGAAGGCGTGATATATTAGTATCAAAGGAGTTCTTTAGAAATGATAAAGGTTGTTTTTACATATGACGTTGCGGAGGAAAAGCAGCAGCAGTATTTTGCAGATACCGCTGAAATAATTAAGCCTTTCTGGGAGGAACACGGATGTTCATCCTATAGCGTGTGGCAGATCGATGACGGTTCACCCGTCTTCGTCAAGGAGATGTTGTTTGAGGACCAGCAGTCGCGAGGTAAGGCATCGGCTGAACCGCGGGCCAAGGAGGTGGTAGCACTTTTTTCGAAATACGCTATTAATGTTGAACGTAGGGTGTATACGCAAAGGGTTTGATCGATAAACTAAAAGGATATCATGACAGAAACGAAGTATCTCATAATAGGCAATTCCGCTGGCGGCATCGCCGCCGCCGAGGCAATCCGCGCACTGGACGATGCGGGTACATTAATCATCGTTTCCGATGAGCCGTATCCGGCATATTCCCGCATTCTCATATCCAAATACCTCACCGGTGAGCGCGACCTTGAGCAAACGCTACTGCGCCCCGCTGATTTTTATACAAAGAACTGCATTAACTTTTTGCCAGGGCGAAAAGTTGTTGAGCTGCTGCTGGACTCCCGCGTTGCCCAGATGGAAAATGGAGAGCGGATTTCCTTTGAAAAGCTGCTGCT
>DAOUZV010000017.1 GCA_030665485.1 Chloroflexota bacterium
ATAGGTGCCGTGCCAATAAGGTTTGTTACGGAAGCCTTGATCTGATCATCGTTTATAGCTGGTTTATCGTAACCGGCGATGTTGTGCACCTCCACTTCCCAGCTGGGTGGCAGAGGGAAATCAACCTCTCTGGGATCATCCCATGCAAATTGCAGTAATTTTACAATCATTACACACAACCTCTCATGCTACCATTTGTCGCATTATATCATTAAAGAATAAGAAGACAAGGAAGCAGATGACGATATGCTTCGCCGTTCCCGATAGTCAGCAGTACCTTGCAAGAAATGATGCTCGCTCAAATTACGTTACTGTGCTATATTAATTACTCCAAAAACCATATACCTGCAGAAGGTATGGGAAGGTAATCCCAATGATGATGAATTCGGATGAACCGTTACAGCGCAGAGGCTCAACAAATCAGGTCGTTAGTGCAAATGGCAAACCGCTGCTGGTTATTGTACAAGGCAGCGATATAGATGCCATGATAGATATCGGACTTGAAGCTTTAGGTGGATTGAGGCGTGTTATCGGCAACCACAAGCAGGTTGTTTTGAAACCAAATACAAACCAGCGAGACCCGTTCCCCTCAATAACCGCACCCGAAACCATCCGTGCCGTTGCCCGGCACTGCCGGGAAGCGGGGACAGAACAGATCATTGTGCATGAAGACCATAAACAGGAGCTTGATCCCTACTATGAGCCGGCTGAGTTGCCCGGGATAGACATTGATATATCCTATTCCCACGATGCCAGCCAGTATGTACTGGTGGAATACCATCGATGGCATGGCGACGTGGACGCCACAGAGGCCTTGGGCAATATGAAGGAAAGTGAGATCAGAGGACCCGCGAATGGCCTGAGATCAGACTTTAAAAAAACGGATGGTCCACGAATCCGCGTGGCTCGTACGTTGCAGCAGGCACCCGTAATAATCAATCTGCCCGTGCTCAAGAGGCATATGGAGGGAAAAATAACAAGCGCACTGAAAAATCACGTCGGCTCCGTATACGGCCCTCACCGCTGGATTGCACATGCAATGGCGCAGAAAAATCACGATTATTTCGATCGGAAAATCGCCGAATTCGCTTCTGCAGTGCGTCCCGAACTTACCATAACAGACGTAAGATCAATTCAAGCCGTTTTCGGTCCTTTCAGAATACCAGAAACCAAAATCATCGATAATGTAAATCATCTAATTATTACCGGAGACATGGTAGCTGCCGATGTTGTAGCGCTAGATCTCATGAAAAAGTACGACAATACATTTACCGCTAAAATGGAGGCAATTGTAAGGCGGCAACACGAGTATGCCGAAGAGCTGGGCATCGGTACAAGCGACCTGTCTAAGCTAGAGGTTATTCAACTCAAAGTATAGAAATTACGCATAACCGATCGCTGGGCTCTAATCTTCTACACTACTACAAAGTATATTCAGGGAGCACCCAGTAAAACATTGGACATGGCTTGTCCTTTACCATGCGTTTTGTTTGGGGAAATACATGTGGCCTATGAAGTGCTCGTTGAAGTCACGGCGCGATGACAGCTCGACGTGCTGAATGAAATGGGCAAGCTGGTCGGCCTTGCGCCAGTATTTTTTGGCCAGTAGCACCATGGCCGCGCCTTGGCTGGCCGCATTACCGAGCGACTTTATGATTTTGGGATCGACCTGTGGAATTAAGCCAATGCGAACGGTGCTCAGCGGGTCTACGTAGTTACCCAGCGCACCGGCCAAATAAACGTGGTCTATATCGCTTACCCCGATTGCAAGCTCATCCATTAGCGTTTCCACACCGGCGGCAATGGCGGCCTTGGCCAACTGCAGCGCACGCACGTCCTTCTGAGTCAGGTACACTGCTTTACCGCTGCCGCTGTCTTTGGCAGAGACAATGAGAAAGTCGTAAACACCATTACGCTTTACCACTTTTGAGGTAAGCTTTTTTACCGTCTGTTTGTCTGGTGGAACAATCAATCCTTCATCGTCTATAACGCCCAAATGAAGCAGGATGGCAATTAGGTCAACCAGTCCGCTGCCGCATAGCCCCCTTGGCTTAATGTTGCCGATAACCTTGTATTTTAAGCGATGGCTGCCATAAGAAACACCCTCGATTGCTCCCGCCTTCGCGATCATGCCGGATGATATTTTTGCACCTTCCAGCGCGGGTCCCGCCGCCGCCGAACAGGTGAGCAGCTTTTTACCGTTGCCCAAAAAAAGCTCCCCGTTAGTGCCAAGGTCCAGCCCCAAGATAATCTCGTCCTGCTGCTCCGCAACGCCCGATGCAAGTGCAACGCTTAGCAGATCGCCGCCTATATACCCCGACTTCATCGGCATTGTATAGAGCATGGCGGCCTCATGCATCTTGAGCCCCAGATCAGCCGCTTTTTCGATAAGCCCGTCAGTAAGAACGGGAGAAAAAGGCGCCTCGGCAATGCCTATAGGGGAGAGATTTAGCAAAAAGTGTTGCATGGTGGTATTGCCGGCGGCCACCGCTACAAAAATATCGTCTTTTGTCAGCCCCGCTGTTTTCAACAGGTGTTCTGTAAGCAAATTGAGGTCAGAAACCAGTAACTGGTGCATGCGGGCAACGCCTCTGGAATGGTCTTTTATATACTGCAAACGGCTGATTACGTCAGCACCGTGTCGGCTCTGGCTATTAAGGCAGGATGTTACGCCAACCTCGTTGCCGTCGTTCAGGCTAAACAGCTTCCCAACCACGGTGCTGGTGCCCAGATCGAATACTAGCCCGTAACCACAGTCTGCCTTGCTTTCGTTCTGCCAGTCAACCAGCCACTGCTCATGCAATATCGCCGTGCCCTGGAACGCCGTTTCCTTGAGGCGATCTGTCAGCTTGCGCAGGCAGGTAAGCGGCGCCCTCAAGTCTCTGTATTTCGGTCCCAGTACCTGCTTTATAGCATCCAGATCAGAAAGGCCGTCTTTCTGAATGTCTGACGGCAGTATCACAAGCTTTTTATCCACCAGCGGGTCGATCTGCGAAAGCGGTATGTACATATCGGTGATAACATGGCTGGTGGTAAGTATCTTTAAAAAATCCCCTTCTTCCCCTTCTTCCCCTGTGTAGATAACCATGTCATGATTTATTTTGGTGCGGCAGGCAAGACGTATCCCCTGCTCCAGTTCATCCTGATCAAGCAAATCCTCTTCCTCGGCAGAAGGAGGATCTACCGCGGAGATAATTTTTACCTTGCACTTGCCACACGTTCCCATACCACCGCAATCGCTGGTAATATCGATGTCAGTATATTCCAGCGCTTCCCAAATACTAACGCCCTTATCAACCTTAAGCCACAGGTTATCCGGCAGCACATTGAGCCATACCTGCCTAGTCTTTTTCTTTTTAGTTTCTTTTGTGCTCATCTTCTCTATATTAACTTATCGAGTATTTTCTGCAAATACGAGTAGTCCGCATCATACACCTCAAGCAACAGATCAAGGAATTTAGCGATCTCTCCGGCTTTTAGTGTAAGATCGGGGTCAGACGGCTGGCGTATATATAAAAACTTTTTGTACGGACCGAAGAAGTGCTTCCTCATATCATCATCATCAAGCTCCAGCGGTATGCGGCAAAAGTCATCGAAATTTAAAATAAGGTCTTTTTCGGCAAAATAAGTGCCCGCGGTTTCATCCATGATGCGTTTGAACCTATCGTTGTTGAGCAGAATTTCGTAGCAGAAGTCGCCGGGTGCTCTGACAGCGCCTTCTTCCTGACAGAAATCGTCTATGTGAGGAAAACACGCTCCGTATAGAAAAACGACCTTCTCGTTTTTTGATTTGGCAGCTGCAAGCTCATCAAGAAGCCGCCTTTTGAGTTCGCTTGAGTTCGAGTGCAGCGTGGATGGCAGGTAGGTTACTTTGACATGTACGTATTTGGCCTCTATATTGAGGTCTTCAAGCGCCGGTCTGAAAACCTCGCAGGCGATGATCCGCTTAACCTGTATTGATGGTGAAGCTGTCATAACTATATGTTGTCTATTTGTGGAAACGCCTTTTCAATTTCGGCGGTAAGGTCTATATCGAGCACTCCCTCGCCGCACTCCTGGCACTCACGCAGTGTCTTTTGCACCATCTCAGCAGCACCTTTCAGCATGTTGGGACGGTCCCGTTCCTCCCACACATCGAAGTTGCAGCGAACACCGAGACTTGGATAGAAGAACTCGTCCATCATGTGGTCTACAGTGTGCTCCTCCATAACGTAGTTACCGCCAGGACCCACGCTGCTTATCACATCCAGCGCCAGTGTGTCATCATTAACGTCTATCCCCGACAGTATCCTTTGTATCATATCTATATTCTCGTTGTCGATAACGTACTGCTCGTACGATATGGAATTGCCAGAATCAAGCATTCCCGCCGCCAGGTGAATCAGGTCGGCTCCGGTCATGGCCACCATCAGGTTAGAGAAGTTCTTCTCGAATCCGGCCTGTATATCCGGCCTTTTCGATTCGGTAAGGCCGCCGGTACCGTAGATGGGTAAATCGTACAGCTTGGCCAATTGTACCGCCGCGGCGTTCATCATACCCATCTCCACGGAGCCCATGGTAAGCTCCATGGTGCGCAAATCCATGTTGGTGGCAACGGCGCCGTAGAGCACCTTTGCGCCGGGAGTGAGTGCCTGAGTCAGCGCGACGCCGGCGAGCGCCTCTGCGTGCAATTGCGCCAGGTTTCCGGCCAGCGTGGCGGGGCCGGTGGCCCCGGCTATTGTTGCCGGGGCGCAGGTTATGGGTATACCCCGGCTAGTGCAATATTCGATTATGCTCAGGGTGTTGCCCTCTATGGTAAGCGGGCTAATCGGATTCGTTATTATCGAGTAAAACGGTTTTTCCGCAAGCCTGTCGTCACCGCCAGCGATCATACTGGCCAGCGAGTGCACCTGCTTGGCACCGTTAAGATCGGTACATCCGCCCATAACGTGTTTGGTAGTGTGGTTGAAAGCCTCAAAAAAGTCGTTTAAGTGGTAGTAGTCCGGTTTCAGGTCATGTGCCTGGCAGGCGATGAAATACATGCGTATACTATCCAGCCGGTCCACCAGCATGGCGGTATTGGCTATATCGCGTAACATGGTAAGGCGATATCCGTCGGTGTTCATATCCAAGATGCGGAACACACGGCCGCCGTTGGCAAAATATACCTCGCCGCTGCCCATATTCAAATCGTTCCTGCCGTCGCGGGAGTACGCAGTATAACGCCGGGGCACTTTTTTAATCATATCGTCAAGCCAGGTCTCTTCGAATCGAACGATATTGTTATCTTTATCAACCTGTGCGCCCGCTTTTACCAGCTTGTCTAGATAGGTATCGTCGTTTATCTTTACTCCAACTGTTTTCAGTATCTGCCGCGCCGTCTCGTCTATGCGCTTCACGTTAGCAGGCGAAAGAGGCCGGTAAAAATTTGAGCTGTTGTTCATATTGTCTCCGTATCTATTGATTAACTATACTGTCGATTTGCTTCAGCACTTCTTTAGATTTGGGCTTCATTTCATGCTCGGCAAGTATGCGTTTTGCCTCCACGTTACAGCGACGGTACATATCCGGCGCTCCCGAGTCTTCCCAGGCGTCATAGCGAGAACGGTCCAGCAGCTTCGGTGTAAACTGCGCCTCCATAAAGTGCTCAAAGGTGTGGTCGTCCGTGAGGAACATGGAGCCGGGGCTACCGGATACCCGTTTAAGAGCATCGATAGCCAGCGTGCCCTCGTTTACCGGTATGCCACCGGCGAAAAAGCGGCTCATGGAGATAATCTCGTTGGCCATGGTCACCATCTCCAGAGACGAGGTGCTGCCGTACTCCAGAAAGCCCACGTCGTGTATAACATTTGCGTGACAGAGCATAGCGCTGTGAATGGAAAATGCCGCCTCGGCGCCCGCCTGTGCGTCCATCACCTTGGCATCGGAGGCTCCGGCGTATGCCCAAGTGGGTATGTCGTAAAGCTCATCGCGCATGTCGGCCAGTGCTGCCTGAGTTAGGCTCCACTCAGGGCAGCCGTAGGAAACGACTGTCGACTTCATATCCAATACACTAACATTAGGTCCGAAGAGGAACGGCGCACCCTTGTTGGTCATTTGATGGATTACCAGACCAGCTAGGTTTTCGGCTATCCCCAGGGCCATGGCGCCGGCCAGCGTAACCGGCGCGCCGCCGCCGGCGTTGGAGCCAGAGGGCAGGCATATGGGTATGCCTTTTTGAGAGCAAAAAATAAGCTTGTCCACTATGTTTTCAGGAAAATGCAGCGGGCTGATCGCCTCGGAATAGTTGAGCATGAACGGTTGTGCCCTGAACTTCTCTTCTCCACCAGCGATGGCACAAGCAATTCTGTGTATTACAGCTATGTCGCGGCCGGCATCTGCGATGAATACCATAGGTTTATTGGTGTTTTTAATCATGGCGGCATAAGCATGAATATAGATATCTTTGACGGGCACGTCCTCCGGGTTGGCCATGGTCATGGCAAAGGATATGTTTTCGAGGCCATCGACCAGTTTGGCGAAGTTGGCCACATCACTGAGTACGGCGCGGCGGCGTTCGCCCGTCTCTATGTCAATGGTGAAGTTGGCATCTGAGCCCGTTCCGTAAAAAGCGTTGCCGTCTTCAAGCGGCATTGCCGTATTACCATTTTGATCGTAAAGAGTGAACTTTTTGGGGGCTGATTTTATAGCCTCTTCAACAAGCTTTGCCGGAATCTTTACCCAATCATCGTTGAAAACTTCACACCCAGCGTCTTTTAGCATTTTAAGAGCACCGGGGTGCTCCATCTTCACGCCCATCGTGGTAAGAATCTTCAGCGCCGATGCGTGGATCGCATCCACCTGCTCCTTGCTCAGTACCTTAAGCCGCGGTCGCAGCGTTGGTACTTCAGTCATATCACACTCCTTAAAGGCGATATTTTATGAAATGCCGAGCAGCCCCTTGGCCTTGGCCACTGCCGAACCGGCGTCCGAAGCATATGAATCGGCCTCTATTTGGGTAGCATACTTTTCGGTAACCGGTGCTCCGCCTATCATGATCTTAACCTTGTCGCGAAGTCCGGCTGCCTTGAGTGCTTCTATGGTCTCCGGCATGGCGGGCATGGTGGTAGAAAGCAGTGCCGACATCCCCACTATGTCGGGGTTGGTTTCTTTTACCTTTTCGAGGAACTTGTCAGGAGCAACGTCGACGCCGATATCGATGATGGTAAAACCGGCGCCCTCCATCATCATGGCAACCAGGTTTTTGCCTATGTCGTGCAGATCACCTTTGACCGTACCGATAAGCACCTTGCCTTTGCTTTTTACGTCGCCCTCGGCAAATAGCGGCTGCAGCAGCTTAACGCACTCCTGCATTGTCTTGGCGGCGCGCAGCATCTGCGGCACGAAGGCAGCGCCTTTAGAAAACCTGTCGCCCATCTCGTCCATGGCGGGGATAAGCCCATTATCCAGCACGCCGCGGGCGTTATCCTTGGCATCAATCGCCTTTTGCGTTTCGGCAACCGCCGTTTTTATATCACCTTTAAGTACAGCTTCCATCAAAGCCTCATAATCACTCATTAAAAACCCCCTTGATCATTGTTTGGAAATAATGCCCTTTTCATAGGCATCTATGTAATTGCCGCAGTATTCGTCCTTACCCATCAGCATCTCCACCGTGTACATGGTTGCCATAATCAGATTGTCTGTAGGATCCAGTATCGCGCTGTTGAGCCCATGTGCTATGGCCAATGCCAGGAAGTTGCGGTTGATCAGCTTGCGTTCCGGCAAACCGTAGGATATGTTAGAAAGGCCGCAGATTGTGTTTACTCCCACGTATTTACCCATAATCTGATCTATTGCACCGAGCGTGGCAACCCCCATATTGGTATCCACCGAAACGGGTTGCACCAATGGGTCCACATATATCTTTTCCAGCATAACACCACTGTCAGTCAATTTGTCTATTAGCTCGGAACCTACTTCGACCCTTTCCTCAGTAGTCGTGGGCATGGATGTTTCGGCCATGCATAGCGCCACCACTGCACACGGCTGCAAGGTTACTATTGGTAGCAGCGCATCCAGTCGATCCTTTTCCAGCGATATGGAGTTTATCATCGGCTCGCCATTATGCAGTTTTATCGCCTCGGCCAGCGCTGCAGGGTTGGGGCTGTCGAGACTCAAGGGTATATCTATTGCGCCTTGGACCGTTTGCACCAGCCAGCATAGAGCATCGATCTCCTCCTCTAGCAGAGTACCGGCGTTTACATCTATATATGTAGCTCCGGCATCAACCTGCGCCTGTGCCACCTTGACGATGAAATCGACATCACGCTTTTCCACGGCTTCAGCTATGGATTTGCGGCTGGTGTTTATCTTCTCTCCCACTACGATCATATCCAACCTCTTATCGATGTTGTCATACTAATTAAACAGCACCAGTATATTGTTTTAAGTACCAGTTTGCAATGTAATGGCTCACTCTGCAATAAGTACGTTGACCTACAGAAAACGCTACTGCACATCAAATCGCAATCCGCAAGATGGTAACACAACCGAATTAAGCTCAGCTTGACAGGCAAACAGCTAAGAATTAACATTTGAGCTATGGTGGATAAAAAAATCGACTTAGTTGAGATATGGAGCGAACAGGGAGAGCTACAAGCAAGTATCATTAAATCACACCTGGAGAGCGAAGGTATCCCGGTACTGCTTAAGTACGAAAGTTTAGGGCCGGTACTTGGCGTTATCGCAAACGGCCTAGGCCAAGTACGAATCTTGGTCCCCTCCAAGCTTGCAAAGGAAGCAAAACAGATAATAAACATAGATTAAGATAAACGCAAAAAGACCCGAAAAGGAGAGGAGTCCATGACCGTAGAAGTCAAAAAAGTAGTTTGTGAGTACTGCAAGGGCGCATGCCGTGTTCTGGCATACGTGGAAAACGATCGTATGATCAAGGCAACGGAAGACCCCGATGACCCTCGCAAAGACATGCTTTTCCCAACTGCGGCCGGATGCGAAAAACTGCGCGCTGCAACCGAAGTAATGTACCACCCTAACCGCGTCAACTTCCCACTAAAACGTGTTGGAGAAAGAGGAAGCGGCAAGTGGCAAACCGTTACCTGGGAACAGGCATTGGACGAGATTACTGAGCGGCTGCAGAAGATAAAGGACGAACACGGAGCCGAAGCAATCGCCGGAGTAAAGGGCACCATGCGCACCCGCAACTTTATGCCCCGCTTTTTCAACCTGCTGGGCAGTCCCAACTGCACCACACAGGGCAAGATATGTAGCGGCCCCATAGGCGTTCTGGCAGCAACACTTAACGGGTGGTATCCCAACCGCAGCACCTACGGCGGTGTCATCCCCAAGTGCATTCTGCTCTCAGGTACAGACCCGGGACAGAGCTGGCCACGCCAAGCATACGTAATGCGCGAGTGCAAAAAACAGGGCGGTAAGCTGATAATAATCGATCCGCGCGAAACGGCGGCGGCAAAACAGGCCGACTTGTGGCTACAACCAAGGCCCGGCACCGACGCCGCGCTGTTCCTGTCCCTGATAAACGTAATCATTGAAGAAGAGATGTACGATAAAGAGTTCGTTAGTAAGTGGGTCCACGGATTCGACCAGCTCAAGGACAGGGCCAAAGAGTACCCGCCCGAGAAAGTGGCCGAGATAACCTGGGTGCCGGCAGATAAGATACGAGCCGCCGCCAGGATACTGGGCGAGAACAAGCCGCATTATTCGTGGAACGGCATGGGCTCGGAGCAGCTGACGGACGCCATCCACGTGCTGCAGGCCAGATTCATACTGGCAACCATAACCGGCAGCCTGGACTTGCCCGGCGGACTCCACGTGGGAGGCCCAGGGCTGGTCAGAGGCATACCGGAAGTAAGCGCCATGGACCAGCTGTCGCCTGAACAGAGGGCCAAGCAGATGGGTGCCGACAGGTTCAAGTTCCAGTCGTGGCCGGGATATGAACTTATGTGTGAGAACTCAATGCGGTTCTGGAATCACCTGCCCTCATCGGAGCAAACGCTGGCGGCATCGCCACACCAGCCGACGCTGTATCGAGCCATGATTACAGGCAAACCATACCCCATAAGGGGTCTGATAACACTGGCCCACAACCCTATGGTAACCCAGGCCAACACCAAGCTGGTGTATAAGGCGCTCCAGAGCATAGATATCCACGTGGTGCTGGACTACTGGATGACGCCATCCGCGGAGCTGGCCGACTTCGTGCTGCCTGCAGCATCGGGATGGGAGCGCCCGTTCTTCATGTTCAGCTACGGAGGAGTCCAGGCCGTGCCCGAAAAAATCGAGGGCGAGTACGACCATAAGATAGACTACGACATATTCAGGGAGCTTGGCATAAGGATGGGGCAGGACTGGCCTTGGAAGAACTTGGAAGAGGTTTACGACTGGCAGTTGCAGGATTTTGGCATTACATTTGAACAACTGATGCAACAAAACGGCTATGCAAAAAGCGAGCGCAAGTTCGAGATGTACAAGGAAAAGGGTGGTTTCGGCACCACTACTGGCAAGGCTGAAGTCTACTCCACCGTGCTGGAGAAACTTGGCTATGAACCGCTGCCCATGTACAAGGAGCCGCACGAGACTCCCATATCACAGCCGGAACTGGCCAAAAAGTACCCGTTGATATTGATAACCGGAGGCAGGTTTCGCCCTATGTTCCACTCGGAGTGGAGACAAATCGATTCGGTAAGAAAGCGGCGTCCACATCCCACGATGCAGCTGCATCCCGATACGGCTAAAAAGCTGGGGGTCGGAGATGGTGACTGGGCATGGATTGAGACGCCACGCGGCAGAATAAGGCAGCAGTGTCAGCACTTCAAGGGGATCGATCCGCGGGTGGTTCATGCCGAGCATGGCTGGTGGTTCCCCGAGCTGCCCGGCGAGGAACCATGGCTGCACGGGGTATGGGAATCGAACGCCAACGTGCTTACAGACGACGACCCCGATGTCTGCGGCGAGGTGCACGGCGGCTGGCCCTTAAGAACAGCCCTGTGCAAGGTATATAAGGCAAAGCCATATCTTATCTAAAACCTACAAGATATGAAAAAGTGCTGTGTGGCTTATATCACACAGCACTTTACTTTTAAGTCGCTATTTGATTATACTGACGATTTCTTTAAACTTGACATTATGCGCGGTTTTCAATAGCTCAAAGATTGAGATAGTAAAATGACTAAATTGCACAAGGAAGTTTTATGGTGAAAGTTGTTCCTCTATATTCCTCACTGTCCACTTCGATAACTCCGTTGTGAGCCTCGACAATGGATCTGCAGATGGCAAGGCCTATGCCGGTGCTGTTTTCCTTTACCCGAGTGGTAAACAGCGGCTCGAAAATCTTGCCTAAGTGATAGGCAGAAATACCGATGCCGGTGTCCTTTATCTCCGTCAGCACACGGCCATCAACTTCCTTCGTATTGATACTCAGCTCGCCACCGTCGGGCATGGCCAGAATAGCGTTTTCAATAATATTACTTAGTACACGTACCATCTGATCCAAATCTAGCGATGCCGCGCAAGCACCCTTCTGATACTCAACCGCAACATCGATACTGTCGGGTATATCGATTTGGCCCAGAGTCTCAGTTATCGCCAAATCCATGGCAATCTCTTCAAGTTCCGGCTCCCTGACTTTGGCAAAATCCAACAGATCACTGGCGATGTGTTTGGCTATGTTAGCCTGCCTTTCCAATCTGTCGAGCTGAGTTTTCACCATATCGTCAGCATTATCAAGGCTATTTCTCAGATAATCAGCAACGTTAGCTATCACAGTAAGTGGAGTGCCCATATCATGCGCTATTCCCGAAGCCAGCTGCCCCAAAGCAGCCAGTTTTGCATTACGTGTCATTTGCTCCTTGGCCTCCAGCAGTTGATTTTCCGTGGCCTTGCGCTCCGTTATGTCGCGAATCACCGCTATAACCATGTGCCTGCCTTTATAGTCGAATCCATGGGAGCTTATCTCTACCGGTATGCTTCTCCCGTCGCTCGACATCAGCACCGTCTCAAATACAGTATGTTTGTCATCAGAAAACATGCGGGTACTCTTCGAATCCAGCGAATTGGCCCTTTCAGCAGCTACGAGATCCACTGGCCTCATATTCAAAAGCTGCTCTCTGTTATAACCGAGCATCTGGCACGCCACATCATTTACCTCTACGTAATTACTGTAATTACCCTTCGTATCCATGTAGTGAACCAGTATGGCGTCGTTGCTGCTGTTAAACAGCATGCGATAGCGCTCCTCATTCTCCCTAAGCTCCTGCTCTATACGATTGCGCTCGGTTATATCTCTGGATATCGATAGCACATATTTTTTACCTTTGAGCTCAAGCAATCTGGCCGTTATTTCAACAGGCATCTTATTACCGTCTTTTGCCAGCTCTATTACGTTAAATACGACTCCCTTTTTCAGCAGAATCTCACTTCTCAAGTGCTCAATACGGCTCAATTCCTCTCTCTCAACTACATCCCAGGGAGTAAGCTTAAGTAACTCCTGGCGGGTATAGCCCACCCGCTGACAAAAAGCATCGTTTACCTCAGTAAATGTGCCAGGTCGGCCGCTAGGTTTCAGCTCATGAAGAGTTACAGCATCGTAGGCACTATTGAGTAACGTATAGTACCGCTGTTGACTATCTCTTAGCTCATCCTCAATTCTCTTACGATCGGTAATATCCTGCCCGGAACTGAGGTGACCTACGATTCTGCCCGACTCATCCCTGATAATGGTGTTGTGCCAGGCTATCATCCGCTCCCTGCCGTCCTTGGTTAGAATCGGGTTTTCATAGTATTCTACAGCCTCAACCTCACCGGCCAGCAGCTTCTTGGAAACAGGGAGTATTTCTGCGCTTATCCTCAGAGGAACGAAGTTCTCAAACCAGCTCTTGCCTATAACTTCATACTCTTTATAGC
>DAOUZV010000156.1 GCA_030665485.1 Chloroflexota bacterium
GTTTATGGAAGCTTCACCAGCAGTTTGTGTGCTTGGTGAGCCGCTTTGCCGCGGTGACTTACGCCGTTCTTTTCTTCAAAGGTAAGCTCGGCCATCGTCCGGTGCAGCTCCGGAAAATAGAAGATGGGATCATAGCCGAAACCGTTTGTGCCTTTGGGCTGGTAAGCAATATAGCCATCGCATGTGCCGTAGCAGAGTCTGATCTGCTGGCCCGGTATTGCGATGGCTATTACACATTTAAATCGTGCGGTTCTCTTTTCCCATGGGACGTCAGCGATTTTGGCTAGCAGGTAGTTTGACCGGTCTTCGTCTGTTGCTCCCTGACCGGCATATCTTGCCGACATAACTCCCGGTTCGCCACCGAGTGCGTCAACCTCAAGCCCCGAGTCATCGGCTAGTGTCATCAGGCCGCTCATGGAGCAATACTCGCTTGCCTTAAGGAGGGCGTTTTCCTCAAAGGTGCTGCCTGTTTCCTCAACATCGGCCTCGATGCCCTGCTCGGCCGGAGATATAAGCTGATGTGAAATACCGGCAAGAAGGGAATAGTATTCCCTTAATTTGCCGGTATTATTAGTTGCTATTAAAAGCTTTCTAGATATCGCTGAATCTGCTTTCCAGTTTATTCATTACCTGGGGCATGGTGGTATATTCCATCTCTTCCAAGGGGAGACGGTGTGGTTCGAATGGCCCATGCCTTCTCATGTATTCACCGGCCACGTTTGCCTGCTCGCGTGCCGGGTCGAAACTGGGATCGTCGAACATATCAACCGGACCGATCAGTTCGCCTTCAGCAAGCTGGAAACCGGCCGCTATGACTCTGGGAGGACCGTCGAACCTGCTGGGGTTGGCGTCACGCAGCGCCACCGGCATAAGCGGGCCGTGATGAGAACCTCTCATCCAGCCTTCTACCAGAGCCGGGAAGGCGAAAGGCTCCAGGACCTCTCCTACTGCTGGGAACATGCCCTGGCAGCGTACTATACATACCGGATCATCTTTGCCCACGTATTTTCCGGCGATAAGCGACAACTTTTGGGTCGATGATACGGCGGCAATTTCGTTTGAAGGGCGATGATAGACCGCCTTTACTGCATATCGGGATGGAGCACCCATGAACACCAGCATGTCGTAAATCTCTTCTGGGGAGCTGAGCATTATTTTTTTGCTCGCTTTAACGTCATGAATCTCAAAGGTGTAACCGTTATGCATTTTCTCTGAGATGACAAGACCGATGGTGTTAAAGGGGTCGGCGAACATTTTATAAAGAGGCATGTTCCAGGCACCGGAAGATGTTTTGTCTGCCATGTAGATAATTACCGGCTCTGCAGCTCTCTCTGCGAATTCCATCTCGGCAACTCCGGGCCCCATACCCTTTACATTTCCTGAGTAGGAGTCTGACAGCAGGTCCTGGCCAGCACCGTAAAGTTTCAGCTTTTTTGCGATCTCGGTGCAATCGATAAATGTATCCCATGCCAGCTTGTGTATCTTGTCGTTTTCCTCTCCCAGCTTATGGGTCATTATCAGTTGCAGGTCATCACCGCATTTAGTGACGTGATAGTCTATGAGCGTTCCTTCTTTTTTTGCTTTTGCCAGGCATTCGTTGCCCTTTGCCTCAAGGTCAGGGTGCATACTGGAATGCCCTACATATCCACCTATATCGGCCTTGATTACGCTTAAAGTTATCACAAACATCCCCCTCGTAGTTTTTTATTTTTGTTAATTAGAATATAGTTTCACGGACGGCCTTAATAAATTCTCTTGCCTCATTACCGCCGACCCCAATGATTCTCCAACGGCACGCCATTTCCTCGGTAATTCCCGCCGCAAAAAATTGGTAGAAGGCTACTTTTAGAACAAAACCTAGGATGATTAACAGAAATCCCACCCCAGCTAAACCATAGCATATATAATTGAAATAGTCAGCGGTGATAAAGTCTAAAAAATAGTTAAGGGCATAGCCAATAATTCCAATTAGCAGTAATACCAGACCTAGATAAACCAGCGCCTTTCTGGCTACGCTGACCAGAGATATGGAGGTTATATGACTGGACAATATATCATCCATTTCCTCCCGGGTCATAGAGTGAAAGTGCCTGATAACGCGCTTGTTCGTAACGTAATATTTTACGCGGTGGGCGCATGAGATCGTATCCACTATATCTTCGGTGCTGGTTAGATGATCCTCAATAGGCATATCGGCACCCCCTTAGTAATCTATCCCTTTTTTAGCAATAGCCCCGCTGGCGTACGGATGCTTGATTTCTTTCATTTCGGTAACTAGGTCCGCTCGGTCGATTAGCTTTTGATCCGCGTAGCGGCCGGTGAGGATAAGGTCGACATCTGCAGGTTTGTTGTCGATTAGCTCTGTTACTCTATCAATGTCTATAAGCTTCCAAGCGGCGGCAATGTTCACTTCATCAAGTATCACAAGGTCGTAATTGCCGCTAAGTACTGCTTGGCGAGCCGCAGAGAAAGATTTTGAAGCTTCCTCCTTATCTTCAGGGGTAATGTTTTTTGGGTCCACATACTCTCGTAGGCCGAACCTGGAGAAAATAACGTTTGACAGATTGGACAATGCAACTTGCTCGCCGTAAGGGCTACCGCCCTTCATGAAGTACACTATGTGCACTCTTTTGCCATGTCCAAGGGCCCTCAAGGCCACTCCCATTGCCGCCGATGTTTTACCTTTACCATTGCCGGTGAAGACTAAAACCAAACCTTTACTTTCTGCTCCAGACACAGGAACAGCTCCTACTTTAAGCGCCATAAGTTTATCAAGGCGCTCACCCGTTGTCAAGGAAGTTCACACTCGGTTATTGACCTGGTTCAGATGAGAAGTTACAATGCATGAAACAGGTATTCTATATGAGATATATTCGTTCTTGTGTTCAAGCCTTGGCCGGTGGGGCAAAGCGGGTTTTCAGATACGCTTTGCTTGCTGTAAGCGAATTTCTGGACGATAACGGCGCTCATTTATCCGCATCCGTTGCGTATTACCTTTTGTTTTCAGTTCTTCCGGTGTTGCTGGCAGTAGCTTCAATACTGGGTTTCATTTATGACACTCCTGCTGGCATAACGACGGATGTGGCGGATTATTTGCGCAGCGTTCTGCCTGCTTACTATGCTGATGCAGTTATTACTGTTCTCAATGAGGTTCAATTAGAAAGAGGCATCATGGGAACAATCGGTCTTATCGGTATGATATGGGCGGGTACATCTGTATTCAACGTAATAAGGAAGAC
>DAOUZV010000044.1 GCA_030665485.1 Chloroflexota bacterium
CCTCGCCCATCTTAAGGATAAGATTGCCGGTAAAACCATCTGTCACCAGGATATCCGCAGCGCCGTTGGTCATGTCCTTGCTCTCAATATTGCCGACGAAATTCACGTCAGACTGCTTAAGCAGCTTATGTGCCTCCTGAACCAGCTGATTGCCCTTGTTCGCCTCCTCACCGATACTGAGCAAGCCGACTCGCGGATTACTGATGCCAATTACCCTTTCCATATAAACATGGCCCATTTGGGCGAACTGCAACAGCGAATTGGGCTTACAGTTGGCATTGGCACCTATATCCAGGAACATCAGCGGGCCTTTGGCGAATGGGAAAACGGCACACAGCGCCGGACGGTCTATACCTTTTTCTCTGCCCAGTATAAGAATCGCCGCTGCGGTAATAGCGCCTGTATTTCCCGCCGAGACAAAAGCAGAGACCTGCCCCATCTTGAGCATGTTCATGCCGACGACGATAGATGATTGCTTCTTGTAGCGGGCGGCAAATGCTGCTGGCTCACGCATGCCCACCACTTCTTCGGCATCGACGGTGGGCAGAACCAAACTCCTGGGATTGGTTTTCCTCATCTCAGGCTGTACTAATTTACGTTTGCCGATAAGAACAACATCAAGCCCCATCTCCTGAACGGCGTCAACACCGCCCTTTACCACTTCAGAAGGGCCTATATCACCACCCATGGCGTCTAGAGCAATTCTCATATGCTTACAAACCTATAACTCATACCGGCAAACTGATTATACCATACGGCACAAGCTATATGGTTTTTACCCCTCTTTCTCGTACTCCGCTTTCCTGGCTTCTACCTGCTTAACCGGAATATTCAGCAGTGTTTCCCACTTGCCCGCCCAATGAGCGTATTCTTCCTCCCAGACAGGATTGAAGTATTTCTTTATCTCCAACGCATACTTATCTATTTCGGCCATGATCTTGGGGTCGGTATATACATTCTCCGCCCCGTTGTGAGTGGGGTAGGCGCCCGTCTTGGCAATAGCCTCCCTCATTATGTGGGGATGGTCTATCAGCGGGCAGGGACGCAAGGTATTGTAACTATAGGGCTGCTCGGCTCTCAAGTGAGCAAAAAACGAGCCTTTAAGCGCATCGGCCAGTGAGCAGTCATTGATGTTATGAGTTGCGAAGTGGCAGAATATGCACGGCTCAACATCGCCCTTGTGATTGATATGCAAATAATTTCTGCCGCCGTTAATGCAACCGCCCGTGAGCGGAGCGTCGTTCCAGAAATCCACCATAAGTATCGGCTTTTCACTTCTGAAGCGGTTTGTGGCCTTGCGCAGCTTATCGCGCTGCTCCGGCGTTGGCATCAGCGACATATCCGAATCGCCATCAACCGGCATATAAAGGAAGTACCAGCCATAGATGGCGCCCTTCTCTATCATGAGGTCCATGAACTCATCGCTAGTGACCGCATCGATATTACGTGATGTAACCGTGATACTGAAGGCAAAAACACATCCCGCCTCCCTGAGGTTATCCATTGCCCTCATGGCACGATTGAAAGCCCCCTTGCCTCTTCTCTCATCGGTCTCTTCTTCAAAGCCCTCAACGCTTACCTGCGGGGCCACATTGCCCAGCTCAACCAGCCTGCGGGCCATTTCCTTATCTATCAATGCTCCGTTGGTATAAAACTGGAAAGCAACATCGTTATGCTTTTCAAAAATTTCAAACAGCGGGCGGTATACCAGAGGCTCCCCGCCCAGGATTATGAAAAATCTGGTGCCCAGTTCCTTAGCCTCGGTTATTATGCGATCCAAGCTCTCAAAGGACATATCCTCATCTTTTGAGTACTGAGAGGCATAACACCCCACACACTTGTAATTGCAGCGCATACTGGGCGATATCAGCATCAATCCCGGAGGTTGTACTTTTGCTTCTGTATACTTCTTGATGACATCGTGGTCTCTGAAGAAAACGTTGGCCATCATCTGCGCCACGAATTTCTTAAGCACGTTGGGATGAAGTGCCATAAGCCTTTTTATAAATGCTCCACCCGAATTGGGGTTTGAAACCCACTTTTTTACCCAGTCGGCGCTCAACTGATGCTGTTCCGTCTTGGCCATCCCCATGAATGCGGAAACGAGCCCGCCGAACTCCGGTCCCATGGACGGAGCCATGGTCATAAGCATCTGACCAATCGCGCTTATATCGAGGCCCTGGTCTTTCTCTTTGTCTTCAGCCATACTTACTTGTCCCCTCTATTTCTAGGTTCCCTAAAAAATATTATGCAAATCTATGTTTTTAAGCCTGTAATTTAATTTCAGCTATTTTACCCTGTTTATATATGCTGCGCAACCGATTACTTCAAAATACATCAAACAGGCTAGCCTTCAATCATCTGAAAACTCACGTTTAACACGTTCCATCGCCGCTGAATCCAGCAACAGGTCTACCGCGGTCATGGCTATCGCCTTGGCCGCATCAATTAAACCCTGATGCCCCCTTTCGGATGCCGCAGCAACAGCAAACTCGGGCGTGTGTATAAGCACGTCCATGGGGGCTATAGACACCGATGGATGGATGGCCGGCACCACGGCGCTGACGTTACCCATATCGGTACTGCCAAACCCATTGCTTGGATCCGGCGGGTCAATAGACCGCCCCAGAATCTGATAGTTTTTAGTAAACAGTTCGGCCATAACCATGTTACTGTTCATCGGATCGTAGCGGACATCGTCCCACTTATACTTGAGCTGAGCTCCACTTGCCAGTGCCGCCGCTTCAAAACAGTTTAAGACCCTTATACATAGTTTGTCAAGGTATCCACTCTCCTGAGCACGTATCAAAAACTTACCCGATGAGTAGGCCGGAATCACGTTTTCGGCCTCGCCTCCATTGGTGATGATGCCGTGTATTCTGGCACCGTCCTCTATATGCTGCCTCAGAGAGTTGATGTTATTGAAGGCCTGGACCATAGCTTCCAGAGCGTTTATTCCCTCGTGTGGACTGGCGGCGGCATGAGCCGCTTTGCCGAAGTACTCCACCTCCAGTCCGATGCACGCCAGCGCCTCTACCGTAGCTGCATTGCGCCTTGCCGGGTGCACCAGCATGGCCGCATCCACATCATTAAAAGCGCCGTTTTTGATCATAGCAGCCTTGCCCACCCCACCCTCCTCGGCCGGAGTGCCCAGAACAACAACGCTTCCACCAGTCTGATCAACGACGAGCTTGGCAGCCAGTGCGGCGCCCACGGAGCCAGCGGCGATGATGTTGTGGCCACAGGCATGGCCCATCTCAGGCAGAGCATCGTACTCAGCGATAAAAGCGATGGCGGGTCTTCCTGATCCATATATGGCACGAAAAGCAGTAGGCAAATCGCAGATTCCACGCTCCAACGCAAACCCATTGCTTTCCAGATAGTCGGTAATCCGGCCAAAAGCCTTGAACTCCTTATAGCGAATCTCAGGATTATCGTGAATCTTCAGGCTCAACTCAACCAGCTCATCGCGCCGCCTATCAACTTCGGCGATAACCTGCGCCTTAAGTGTGTCTATAGCTAAATTCAAGCTTAAAACCCCTAAAATCTATTTCAAGATTTCGTTGATTATTACTTACTAACCTTATCATTGCCAGTACAATAAAACAACTTGACTTATGCAAATGAGAGCAATAAGATTAAATGAGAGGATTACACAAATGCCGATATATGAGTACCATTGCACCAATTGCGATAGAAAATTTGAATTGCTGCGCTCAATGAGCAAAATGGACGACGACACCAGTTGCCCGGAGTGCGATAGTTCATCCAAACGGGTGCTCTCCCGCTTCAGCGCTTTTTCCAAAGGCATGGGTGGACTGACAACCTCGCTCAACTCAGACGGCTGCAGTTCCTGCTCCTCCTCCAGTTGCGACACTTGCCACTAAACGTCCTCTTCTGCGACGAAGATACCAGAAAGACAAGCCCCCTATGAGTAAACACTCTATTACCGTGGCAATTACCACATAAATCGATGCTGTAAAGAAAAATGCGTCGGGATACAGGCGAGTGAGCAAATCCGAAGGCAACATCAACCATAGTTTATTGCTAAAGCTTACTTCATGAAACCAGGTAAACAGCCCGTCGAAATCCGCCGCCAGCGCTATTCCGACCGCAGCGAAAATGGTCAGGGTTAGTCCGCTTCCCCAAATCAAACCATTGCCGAGCCTGTCCAACCATTTCCTTTTACACAGGATAAATCCAAAAACGATGTAAAGAATTACATATACCAGGGTTGCCTCCTGGATGCGATAGAAAAGCCTAATAAGGTTCTTTACGTCGACCAAGTGAGTTATCTCACGGTCATTAAAGGAATCCGCAACCGCCAGTTCTTCTCCAGAGTTGAAATAGGCAATAAGCCCTTCCGCAATATTAAGAAGTTCGGCCTTTTCCATACCTGTGGTTATAGCTGCATCATATTTATCATAACTATATTCATGAAGACGCTGCGTGTTTATAGCACCACGCGCATTGCTGGTAACAAGCAAAACGGGGATACAGATAATAAACAGTACACTTGCAACCAAATTCAATATTCGCAACGTCATCACCTCGCAATGGTAGTCAGCCCCTGTGTAACTTGTCAAGCAACACGACCGAACTATATACTGTCCACATGGAAGAAAAATTAACCGATTTTTACAACCTTAAGCGTATAATCGCCAAACTGCGCGCCCCTGATGGCTGCCCCTGGGACAGAGAACAGACGCACAACTCCATTAAGCAATATTTGATAGAGGAAGCCTACGAGGTTATTCAAACTATAGACGAAGCAAAAACGGACAAGCTATGCGATGAATTGGGCGACCTCCTTCTCCAAATCTTGCTGCACACACAAATCGCTGAAGAAAAAGGCGAATTTGATATGGAAGACGTGATACGCTCCATCTCCGAGAAAATGATACGCCGGCATCCTCACGTGTTCGGTGACGCCAAAGCCGACAGCCCCGATGAAGTTGTGGCCAACTGGGATGAGATAAAGCGTAAGGAGAATAACGGGGAGGGCTCCCTGCTGGACAGTGTGCCCAAAAACATACCCTCGCTGGCCTACAGCCATGCAATCCAGAACCGCGCTGCCAGAACTGGATTTGACTGGAAGGATTTTGCAGGCATTTTAGATAAGGTTATGGAGGAACTGGGCGAACTGAGACAGGCAGAAACTCAACAACAGAAGGTTCACGAATTCGGTGACCTTGTGTTTGTTTTGACCAATGTGGCACGCTGGCTGAACATAGATCCAGAGCTATCTCTACGCCAGGCAAACGATCGCTTCTACCGCCGCTTCAAGTATATGGAAGAGGTTTGCGTAACTAAGAACATCCAGCTTGGCAGCCTATCATTCGATGAGCAAAACCAGTTATGGGAAGAAGCGAAACGTAAAGAAAAAGAGGGTAAAATATAAAATGTCGGGGCGAGAGGATTTGAACCTCCGACCTCAGCGTCCCGAACGCTGCGCGCTAGCCAAACTGCGCTACGCCCCGTAGTTACCAATTATAGTTTAAGGACACCCCTAAAGCAAGCTGGCAGGAGCAAAGTCCAAAAGGTTAATCTCTAAAGTATCACTGCCACCCCACCTGGAGATTCGCAAATTATATACGATATCCAGATGCGAACTCACCAGATCAGCCAATCCCCCAAGATTGAAGCCGACAGCATCCCAAACAGCACCGTCACCGGCGGAATCGGCCAGCTTAAGCCTTAAATGGCCCCCATTGGCGCCCATTTTTCTGCAATGCAGCACACCAACGCCGCGGCTGAAGAAAACGGGCACGGCGTTTTCCATACCGAAAGGAGCCAGCGACTGTATCACGCTATACGTGCCGCCATCAAGCTCCAACAGCTCTACTTCCGCATCAATCGATATGTGTGATTGCAGATCAACGCCCAAAAGCTGCTCCTCGGCTATATCCAGCAGCCGGCGCTCAAGCACCTTGATATCCTTCTTATCAACAGTAAAACCGGCGGCGCGCGGATGCCCCCCAAACTTGCTGAAAAGATCGGCGCATTGCGTTAAGGCAGCGATTACGTTGAATTCGGCAATGCTGCGCGCGCTGCCCACGCACTGCTCGCCGTTTTCCTCGTAAACAATGGCAGGGCGGTAGAATTCGTCGCACAGCCTGCCGGCCACTATGCCAACAACCCCCGATGGGTAATCTGCGCCTCCAACCATCAGTAGCGGCTTGTCGATGCCGGAAACCATCAGTTTACCCCTGGCATCGTCCAGGACCTCTGCGGTCAGCCGCTGCCTTTCCCTGTTGGTCAGCTCCAGAGCCTTACAAACAGAAACGGCCTCTTCAGGCAAATCGGTGCTAAGCAAATTATAACTGCTGATGGCGTGATCCAATCTGGCAGCCGCGTTAATCCTCGGTGCCAGGTAAAACGATATGCCCTCTGAGTCAACCTGGCCTGCGGTCAACCTGGCGCTGTTTATCAGTTCAGTAAGGCCGAGTCTTTCGGTGCCGTTGAGTACCTGCAGGCCACGTTTTGCCAAATATCTGTTTTCGCCAAGCAGGGGAACCAGATCGGCAATCGTTCCCAGGGCAACCAGGTCCAGATATTGCTCGGCCTCACTCACGTCTCTCCCCATCGCTGTAAACATGGCGCAGATCAATTTATAGGCAACGCCAACGCCTGCAAGTTCAGCAAAAGGATATGCAGAATCGGAACGTTTGGCATCAACAACCGCAACGGCAGGAGGAAGAGCATCGGGAACGGTATGGTGATCCGTTATAACTATGTCCAGGCCTTTGGCATGGGCCCTCTCCACTTCCTCATAAGCGGTGACGCCACAATCAGTGGTTACAATCAGGTTTGCGCCCTCATCTATCAAACGAGCCAGAGCATCATGATTGAGTCCATAGCCTTCATCTATACGGTGTGGAATATACGGAGATACATCACCTCCCAGTATCGACAAACCCTGCACCAGAATAACGGTGCCGGTAATCCCGTCTGCATCGAAATCACCATAGATAACTATCTTTTCTCGCTGCAGGATCGCTTGCCTGATACGCGCAACCGCTTTATCCATATCCGGCATCAGGAAAGGATCATTGGTCAGGGTTTCATTGGCATCCAGAAACGTTAGCGGATCATCCAAAGCGTCGCGATTGTAGAGCAACTGCAATAGCAAAGGGGATAAATACGGCCACTTGTCTTTGAGTTCAGCCGGTATTCTGGGCAAGACCTGCCAACGATTACGTTTCATATTCAAACTTTCGTTTAGGCTTTAAAGCTGCCATCTAAATTGATACGATGTCTCTGATTACATAGGGAAGCACTTCCAGCAAATCGCCGGCAACCATCCCGGCCTCTCCCAGCTCCTCGGCTACGACTTCTCCAGCGTCGGCGTGCAGATAGACACCGCAGACTGCGGCTGTAAACGGGTCAAGGCCCTGTGCGACAAGCCCGGCTATGCACCCAGCAAGTACATCGCCCGTTCCCGCCGACGCCAGACCGGAGTTGGCCATGGCGCTCAATTTGACCTCACCGTCTGGTGCGGCCACTACGGTGTGCGCCCCTTTCAAAACGACGGTTACGTTCCAATGCACCGCGTACTTACGGGCAACCTCGATTCTGTCTTTCTGAATGTTCGCGACGGGAAGACCTGTAAGCCGCGACATTTCGCCTGGGTGAGGTGTGATTATCACTTCGCCGTTCAGCTTGTCCCACCAGCTAGGAATCTGTGCCATGATATTCAGTCCGTCGGCATCTACTATTACAGGTACTCCGATATCGGGCGTAAGCAGTAGCGATTCGATGAATGCTTTTACAGAATCATGCAGCCCTATACCGCAGCCAACGAGCAAAGCGTTATATCCTGATATCTGCTGCTTAATCACATCAGCAGCACCGGGGCTGATGACACCGGGCTCTGATTCTGGTAACGGGAGGTAGGTAGTTTCGACCAGCGTGGTAGCCAGCATCGGTTGCAAGGTCTTGGGTGTGGCCAGCGTAACCAGACCGGTTCCGCTGCGCATGGCCGCCTCACACGCCAGATATGCAGCACCCACGTAGTTTATGGAACCGGCAACCACCATCAGCTTGCCGAAGGTGCCTTTATTGGCATCGGCCGGTCTGTATGGCAGCGAATCGCCCACCCACCACGGCATGATAACCTCAGTGGTTATGTCATCGGCCAGTCCTTCGACAAGCCCTATATCAACAACAACCAGTTCGCCCAGATGATCCCACGCCGGGAAGCTGAAAAAGCCTGTTTTGGGATAGCCCAGTGTGATCGTGATGTCAGCGTGAACACAGGCGGGGTCGCATGCACCGCTGTCAGCATCGAGGCCAGATGGCAGGTCCACCGCAACAAACGCAACATCCGGGTCGTCTATCGCTGTTGCGCACACCCTGTCCAATATGCCTTTCATGGTGCCATCAATGGGGCGCGCCTTGCCCGTGCCCAGCACCGAGTCGACAATAACATCTGCATATGATAATACGTCATCAAGGGCACTCAGTTTTTTGTCAGCGCTTGCTTCAATAGTTGGGATATTACGCTGTTGAGCCAAAGCAAGGTTGAGGTCATCGTCGGGACGCTTGGTGCACAAATAAATGTGAACTTGCGCACCCCAATCGTGAAGATGCCGCGCGGCAACAAGCCCGTCTCCACCATTATTGCCCGGGCCTACAAGAACCAGTATCGACAGACCGGTAACGTCTTCTACGTATCCGCGTACCTCCATAGCTACTGCAAGACCAGCGTTCTCCATTAATTCCTGCCAGGGTACGCCGGCGTCTGCGGAGCGCTGCTCGATTGCTCTCATCTGGTCAACGGTAACAATCTTCATTTTATTCCTCCCACCGCCGAGGCAACAGCATATTCTTTGGAGTGCGACAGGCTGACGACCAGGTCGGTTAAGCCAAGCTCATTGAACCTTTCTATGGCTTTGCCATGCAGTTTGATGGATGGATCACCATCCTCGCCGGTGACCACCTCCATGTCCTTCCAACCTATGCCGCTGTTGCCCGCTCCCAGTGCCTTAACCACCGCCTCCTTGGCGGCAAAGCGCGTGGCAAGCTGGTTTACGCGGCTTTGGCAGTACTCAAGCTCAGCATCTGTATACACGCGATGCAGGAAGCGCTCACCATATTGGGCCACCGCCTCTGCTACACGGGCTATTTCTATTATATCCACGCCAACACGATGCATAATAAACGCATAATAGAGCAAAAGGGGACGGAGTGCAAGAAAGGGGCGGTTCCCGACCACTTCGGAGGTACTTCAGGGGTAGTTTAGGGGAGTTGGTTTTTGGTATGGCTTTACACGTTTGCACAACCATAATATTCTTGAGATT
>DAOUZV010000051.1 GCA_030665485.1 Chloroflexota bacterium
GTGGTAGGCACCCAGCGCAAACGCTTCATTGCCCGCAAGCAGCTTTAACATTAAAACTCCAAGTTGATACTATGCATAGCACACAAGTACATTATTATACCAGATATATCGAACCGGCAAAACGGTTTTAAGGGTTGATATAATGAGGAAAAACGTAAACAATATTGATGTGGGTATACCACTGTACTATAATTGCGTTATTGTCTAAAATTGAACAGCCAATCACGTACAAAAGAGGGGAAAATTAGGGCATGACTATAATAGACATGCTGAAAATCAACGCGGATAAGTATCCAGATGAGGTTGCGCTTATCGAGCTCAAGCCTAGCAAGGATATCAGGCTTCAGATTAGCTGGAAGCAGTTCGATGAGAGGTCAAATCGCGTTGCCAACGCGCTTATAGCCAAAGGCATCAGAAAAGGCGACAAGGTTATCCACCTGATGCGCAATAGCATAAACTGGCTTGTCGCCTACTTCGGCATCATCAAAACAGGCGCTTGGGCCGTTCCCCTGAACTACAGGTTCACCAGCAAGGATATTAAATACTGCGCCGATATTGCCGAGGCTAAAGGGATGATTCTGGAAGAGGAGTTCATAGACCATCTGGAGCAGATACGAGACCAGCTTCAGACGATAAAGCACTACATTGGCATAGGTAACAACCTGCCGGATTACGCCGAAGATTTTGAGGATATGGTCGCAGGCGCAAGAGCCGATGTCGTTAATGTGGACCTGAGCGGGACTGACTCCTGCGGGCTGTACTTCACATCGGGCACCACCGGCGATCCTAAGCCGATCCTGTTGGCGCACAAGAACATGGAGCACGCCGCCATAACCGAGCAGAAGCACCACCGGCAAAGCCATGACGATAACTTCATCCTGCTGCCGCCGCTGTACCACACCGGCGCCAAGATGCACTGGTTCGGTAACCTGCTTTCCGGTAGCCGCGCAACGCTGCTCACCGAGATAAGCCCCAGATATATCTTTGAGGCGGTGCACAAGGAGCGGGGCACTATCGTGTGGCTGCTTGTTCCCTGGGCGCACGACATCCTGGTGGCCATCGAACGGGGCGAGCTTAAGGTAGAGGACTACGACTTAAGCTCCTGGCGGCTGATGCATATCGGGGCCCAACAAGTTCCAACCAGCCTGGTTAAACAGTGGAAGGAGTTATTCCCCGGCATGCAATACGACGAAAACTACGGACTGAGTGAAAGCACCGGGCCGGGGGCGGTTCATCTGGGAATCGATAATGTTGACAAGGTGGGTGCAACCGGCAAGCCCGGATACAAGTGGGAGGCACGCATCGTAGACGAGCGGGGCAATGACGTACCCACCGGCCAGACCGGAGAGCTTATTATAAAGGGGCCAGGCGTGCTGCAGGAGTATTATAAGAATCCGCAGAAAACGGCGGAGACGATAAAGGGTGGTTGGCTGTACACCGGCGATGTGGCCAAGATGGACAGCGACGGTTTCATTTACATCGTGGATCGCAAAAAAGACGTTATCAACAGCGGCGGTGAGAATATCTTCCCGGCGGAGATAGAGGAGCTGCTGGAGAGCCATCCCAAGGTGTACGACGTTGCCGTGATCGGTATCCCGGATGAAAGGCTGGGCGAGATAGTGGCGGCCGTGATCGATGCCAAGCCTGGCCAGACGCTTAACGAGGACGAGGTGAATGATTTCTGTGCGCAGAACCTGTCCAGATATAAAAGACCGCGGCGGGTGATCTTTGACAAGGTGCCACGCAACCCCACCGGCAAGCTGGAAAAACCACAGTTGAGACAGAAATACTCTGTTTGAGTGACTGTTTTGCCTTATCAATCGTTATATATTAAGAGACCACGCAACGGACTCTCAAATTTGACAAACGCGATGAATAAGTCTTTTAAACACGGGGCAATGACATTTTTTCTCAGCCTTGTACTGGTTGCCGGGCTGATGGGCAGTTCCTGCCTGTTTACTCAAGCTCCAGCATACAAAGTGGAAACAATCGAAGAGAGCAGCGAGTACCACATACAATATGACTGGAGCTACGGCGGCCAGAGGTGGAGATATGAGGCTGATATACCGATTACGGTATATCAGCACTTCGCGGACAAGGAAAGGCCAAGCGACTACCGTGAGTACGTTTATAACGAGATGGATGACGACTGGCTGGGATACACCGCAAGCAGCTTTGGAGAGATTGCGGATGACAAGGATTGGGATGACATAGATACCATCAACTTTGTTATGAAGTTCGTGCAATACCTGCCATATGAATCAGATGAAAATACTACCGGCGACGTGGAGTACATGCGATATCCCGTTGAAACGATGATTGATTGCGGCATAGGCGAGGGGGTGAAGGGAGTGGATTGTGAGGATACCGTGATGCTGCTTGTTTCCATACTGCGGGAGATGGGCTACGAGGTGGCACTCCTGCTGTACCCCGAAGACGAACACATGGCCGCCGGGGTGCGCATATCTCAGATGGATATCGACAACTGGAACGAGGGCTATACACTGACCTACTATGAAATGGACTCCAAAATATGGGCCTACGGTGAAACCACCGCCCCGGTTGGGTCACTGGGCGATAAACCGGATGAAATAACGAGCCTGCCTCAAATAATAGAACTTGTATAGCCATGTAGGAACAGTGAGAAGGTTGATTTTCCAAAGAAGCCGTGTAACACTGATTAAACGCTTTCCTCAGGTTCCTCAGTTGCTTGGGCAAGCGCCTTTTTTCTTCTTCTCCACGCACTCCAGCGCCACAAGATACAAAGCGCTACGAGGGCGATAATTGTGCCGGCGATGGGCCAGCGGGCTTTGTCCAATGCAATTGATAAACCAGCCATAGTTAATCCAAAGACTATAGTACCAGCAATAAGTACACCGATAATCGCTGCCACAAATGCTTTCTTCCATCCCATGCCCAATAGCCATGCAAGCAATGTACCGGAATATACGCCCGATCCAGGCAGTGGTATTCCTATAAAAATGCCAAGTCCTATAACTCCATATTTCTTGACATAGGGTTCGCCCTTCTCCCTTATTCTTGTTGTAATCCTTTCATAGAACTTCCAACGTATGAGATATTTATGCGCGAATTTGAGTCCAAAATATATCGGGAAGAACAGTAGAATATTTACCACAACAGCCGTAAAAAAAACGGGTATTGGATCAAGATCCCAAATAAGAATGCCAGTAGGGATGGAGCCTCGTAGTTCAATCCAAGGGACCAGTGTAATCAATGCTATCCTCAAATAATCGCCCATATTTTCAATCCCTCATTCTTACAACCAACTGAATTATTGCTGTCGCGCGCTAGTTTGAAATTCTACACGTAAAGCATCACAAAGTCCACCTTGTTTAGAAGTGGCATAACACAGCCGATTCATATGGATGTATAAAGCCAATCAAGCATCCTCGAAGATAATCAAACGTGGTTTGTTTGACAATAACAGCGCAAAAACCCTATAATTTAGTTTTGCATAAACTTTTAGAAAGAGGGGAGGTGAAACATGTGAGCGAGGTATACATTCGCGATGAGGAGAACTTCGAGGGCGCGCTGAAGCGTTTCAACAAGAAGGTACAGCAGGAAGGCATCCTTTCCGAGGCGCGTCGCAGAGGTTACTACGAGAAACCAAGCATAAAACGCAAGAAGAAGGAAGCTATCAAGAGGCGCAAGAGCAAAAAGAGTTCTTAAAAAGGCTTTCTTTTATGATAGGTTTTTAAAATGGCTTTACAGCAGAAATTGATGGATGACCTGAAAACGGCGATGAAAAGCGGCGATAAGCTGCGCCTGTCGGTCATCCGCATGATAAGAGCCAAAATTAAAAACGCAGAGATAGAAAAACGTGATGCCCTTGATGACGGCGAAGTGCTGAAGGTCATTGCCAGAGATGTAAAACAGCACAAGGAGAGTATCACTGCGTTCAAAGACGCCGGCCGCACCGAGCTGGCCGAAAAGGAAGAGGCCGAGCTTGTCATGCTGATGGAGTATATGCCACAGCAGATGTCCCGCGATGAGGTTGTAGCCATAGTGAAACAGGTAATCGATGAGACCGGAGCTGTGGGCCCGCAGGGCAAGGGCAAGGTTATGGGCAAGATAATGGCGCAGGTTGCGGGCAAGGCAGACGGCAAAGAGGTCAATGAGATCGTAATGGAGCTTCTGGCCGGTTAGCAACTAACCGGCTTTTTCTTTTTACCCCTACTTTTCACACCACTGGCGCGCGTTCTGGAACATCTTCAGCCAAGGCGATGCTTTTAAGTTTGCCCACTCCTGTGGCCAGTAGGACCACTGCCACGGCAGAAAGAATCGCTCAGGGTGAGGCATGACCGCCAGATGTCTGCCGTCCGGCGAGCACAGCGAGGTTATGCCCATCCTCGATCCGTTGGGGTTAGCGGGGTAGGTTTCGGTAAACTGGCCAGTATCGTCGACGAAGCGCAGCGGGGTAAGGTTTTGGCGCTCGATCTGCTGAACTATGGATTCGTCTGTGCAGTAGAATCGTCCCTCACCATGGGCCACAGATACTCCTAGGACGGAGCCTTCCATATCTTCGAGCATGATGGCGGGGCTATTTTGGATCTTGACCGCAATGAAGCGCGATTCGAACATCTCAGACTCATTGAGCACGAAGCGGGGCTGTTGCTTCACATCCAGCCCGGGCCAGGGCACCCAGCCCAAAAATGCCATTACCTGGCAGCCGTTGCACACGCCCAGCGAGAAGGTATCCGGCCGCTGATAAAAGGCGTTGAACTGCTGCTTTACTGTATCGTTGAACAGCACGCCCGCCGCCCAGCCCCTGCCCGAATCGAGCACGTCGGCGTAGGCAAATCCGCCGCAGAAGGCGATGCCCCTGAATTGATCTAATCCGATTCTGCCTTGGGCCAGGTCAGTCATGGTTACATCCCACGGCTCGAAACCAGCCGCATAGAAGGCGCCGGCCATCTCGCGGTCGCCGTTTACGCCCTCCTCACGCAGAATGGCTATCTTTGGCTTTTCAGTGGATTTGAGCTTGGCCTCAGGTGTGGGAGTTGGTGTAAAGCTGAGGTTGAAATTGAGGCCGCTCCTGTCGTAGCCCGCCGCAAACTCGCTTTCGGCACACTTGGGGTTGGACTGCAACTTCTCTATCTGATAAGACGTTTCCTGCCAGATGGAGCGCAGCTGGCACATGTCCTCGGAGAGCACTCTAGCTTCGCCGTATGAAACGTTTATTTGCTTGTCGACGCTGGTGCTGCCGATGACATGGCTAGCCCCGGTCAAGTTATAGTTTTTGAGAATTACTTTTATCTTGTCTTCATTCTCAGGTTCATATTCTATAACCAGCCCCAGTTCCTCGGCGAAGAAATAATCGATTGCACTGGCACTAGCCTTGACATCTGTATTGATATCGAGGCCGCAGTTGCCGGCAAAGGCCATCTCCAGCAAGCAGGTTATCAGACCGCCATCGGACAGGTCGTGGCCGGCGAGGATGTGGCCATCGGCGATCATCTGCTGCACAGCCTCAAATCCACGTTTTAGCATCTGCGGGTCATCGACGTCTGACGACTGATCACCTACCTGGTTGTAGACCTGCGCCAACGCCGAGCCGCCGGTTCGGCTTGCGCCGCCGGAAAGATCGATGAGCATCAGCTTGCTCGCACCAGGTTGTTTTATATCCGGCGTTACCGTTTTGGTTACGTCTTTGCAAGAAGCATAGGCGGTGATGATCAGCGTGCCCGGGGCCTTGGCCATGCCGCTTGAACCGTCTCTTTCAACCTTTGCGGCCATGCTCATGGAGTCCTTGCCGCCGTTGATTGATATGCCGAGCTCATCAAGCATGGTATTCAGGGATTGGTTGGCGCGATACAGGCGATCGCCCTCGCCTGGCTCAGAGGCGGCTATGCCCCAGTTACCCAGAAGGCTGATACCATTGAACTCCTCGATCTGCGCCCATACCAGATTGGTCAGCGCCTCGCCCGCGGCCATACGCACCGATGCCTCTGAATCTACAATCCACTTCATCGGCTGGTCGCCGAGTGCCCAGCAGCGTCCAGTGTTGGCAAAATAACTGTCTGCGATTACGGCTACGTCCGCGAACGGAAGCTGAAGCGAGCCGACGCACTGCTGCTGCGCGATGAACCCTGTGACGGAACGGTCGACGTGGTTGACCAAGAAGCCCTTGGACGATACCTTGAGCAATCGTAAAACACGATCGAGGGCATCTTTTACCGTGGTTCCCGCAGGCAGGTCGAGTGAGCTTAGCTTACGCTGCACACTATTGTCTTTGATGATCATCTGCGGAATCTTGCCCAGCACGAAGCCGAGGTCGAGGTTGACCGGCTGTTTTTCGTGCTCCGGCGCATTCGGTGGTGCCGCTTCATCAACTATGAGTTGCTTGCCGTCGCTGCTGATCTCACCTATCACTGCCATAGGGCATTTTTCGCGGGTGGCGATCTGCTCAATTAACGGCAAATCTTCCTTACTCACCAGTAACACAACGCGCTCCTGAGATTCGTTGCACCACAGCTCCATCACCGACATCGTCTTATCGCCGCAGGGAATACGCCGTAGGTAAATCTTGCCACCCGCCGGATAGATGATTTCTGTTACTGCGTTGGAGTCGCCGCCAGCGCCGAGGTCGTGAATTGACTTGATCGGGTTCTTATCTCCCATCATGATGCAGGCTTGAATTACACGATCATATACCTTTTCCATCTCGGCATTGGCGCGCTGCACCGAGTTCCAGTCCAGCTCCGCTGACTGGCTGCCCAGTGTTTTGCTGGAGCCGGAGGCGCCGCCAAGGCCGATGCGGTATGCATCGCCACCAAGTTGAACTATCTGATACCCTTCTTTGGGGTCGTATTTTTCAAGATGGCGCCTGTCCATCCAGCCAACGCCCATGGTCCACATGCCGCACTTGGTGAAGCTGAACAGCTCGGTATCTACGCCAGCGCCGTGCACGTATTCGAACGAGGTGGTAGAGCCGCTGATGGTGGGCTCGCCATACTCGTTGCCATAGCGGTAGGCCCCTTTGGGTGCGCCGATGATTATCTGCAGCGGCGTTTCCAGCTGGAACGGGTGTTGCCAGTTGCGCTTTTCCCACGGCAGATCGTAGCCAGGGATAAAAAGGTTGCCCACGAGATAGAGCGTCGAGCCTGCTATGGCGGTTCCGCCCCGTCCCACCGTCTGGTTATCCCGGATTCTGCCACCGGTTCCAGTGCCCGCTCCCGAAGGTGAGGTGATGGCGGTGGGGTGGTTGTGCGATTCGCCCTTGGCGGTCATCTCCACATCGATATCACGGACTACCATTTGGGACGGCTTAGAAGGATCGGAAAAGACGAGCATTGGCACCTTGTGGCCCTTGATGACCGAGGAGTTATCCTCGAAGGCGACCAGAGTGTGGCCAACATGCTTAAGGTAGTTCTCCTTGATGGTTTTCATGAGGGTTTGTTCTTTTTCGACACCATCTATCCGCCAGATGGCGTTGAACCTGCGGTGCCTGCTGTGGTCGGATTGGACCTGATCCAGCTGGGTGAGCTCCACATCGGTGGGATTTTTCTTTATTACGTTGGCAAAATAATTGTAGTTGTGCTCTAAAATCTCTTTATCGAAGGACATATCCAGCTTTTCAAGGGCGGATATACCCTTGTCAAGCAGCGGTACGAGCTTCACCGGCTGCGGAGTAATATTGGATTCAAAGGTGTTTGGTGGTTGCAGGTAGGCGGATTCAGTCATACGGTCGTATAGCAGTGGGTAGATGCATTCGATATCAGCTTCGCTCAGTTTTGCACCTGAGGTTGTATTTATCTGGTAGCGCCGTGAGCGCTCTATACGCTTTACCGAAACGATACCGCAGGAGTGGCATATTTTGACGGCGTTGGTTGACCAAGGGGTGACGATTTCGACTCTGGGACCAACCTCAAGTACCGTGCCGGATAAGCCAGATTGATCGCCAAAACTTTCCGGCTCGAAGGTTTCAGAGAGCAGCCAATCCAGCACCTGGCTCTCTTGCTGGATTAGATCGCTACCAACTTCGATATGAAAACAGTGCTCCATACTGACCGATTCGACCGCTGCTACCACATCCCGGATTCTGTTTGCTACCTGCTGCTCTTCCGGCTCCCAGAGGACTGACCTGCGGTATCTTCTGATCAGCATTATTTTCTCCACACACCGTTTTGTGTTACTATTGTGCTTGACTCAACCCCCCAAAGTCAATATCGCTTTTTTGTACGGAGAATTAAAAGACATGTTTAAAGCCATGGGAAGGCAGCTTGCTTACTTTTTTGAGATGCTGGGCAATATTTTATATTGCTCTTTTCTTAACCTGCTGCTGCTTGCCTCCCTTATCCTTCTGAGCCCGACATTGCTTGTTGTGTATACACTTACCAAGATTAAAAAACTGGTA
>DAOUZV010000019.1 GCA_030665485.1 Chloroflexota bacterium
ATCGCCTTGCTGAATATCACGGGGGTCAGCATCAACTGGATTGATATCGATTAGAGGCTCAGGAGTTAAGCGGCGAAGTCGGTCAATATTACGAAACTGAGAATGTGTATAGGCCAGCACTCGGGCACCCGAGGTCAGCACCAGTGGGAAGGACCTCGCCATATCGGGTTGACTTAAAGGACTTTCGGGGGGTTCCCTGTATTCGGGCATTGATTCATAACCGTTGGCTGCCAGAATAGAGGAGGCGATTTCCACCTTGCCTGATGGAGTGGGGAAACCCGCCTTCTGCGAATCACTATCCGCGCCGGTTGACGGTGAGAGATTTATGCCGTCGGGATGTTTTTTCAGATCTTCGTATTTAATGCCCGATGGTTCAAGTATATAGTTGACGCACTTTTCAAAATCACCATCCCAGAATTGTGCACCAAACCCCAATCTGCGCGCCAGTTCAGAATAGATTTTCCATTCCGGCCAGCATTCTCCTACCGGCTCAATAGCCGGTTCTATCAGACTAACATGGCCTGTTCTCAATCCCTGTAATATTTCGCGCTCCATCCATGAAGCTATAGGTAAAACTATATCGGCTAATTGGGTACCGGGCGTTTGAAAGTACTCGGTAACAGCGATAAAGTCGAGCTTCTCCAAGCTATCGACCATTCGGCTGGAATTGGGGAAGAACTGTATATCCAGCCCAGCAGAGAACAGGGCTCTGATAGGGTAGGGATTGCCGCTATCAATCTGATCTGCTAAAGCATTTGATTGCATCTCTCTCATTAGTTTTGTCCATAGTGGAAACCTCATTGCCCCTGCCCCAGGCGGCATGCTTTCGGTGGTTTGGTGTAGGGTAATGTCATTTGTTAACGGAGCTTGCGGTGGATATCCATTCAGGTTCGGCACCTGAATATTGCCGGTTATTGCCTGCAGAATTATCACCGCACGGTGGTTCTGTACACCGTTAGTATGATGAGTCGTACTATTTGCACTCATAACTATTTCAGCTGGTTTCTGGGCGGCAAACAATACGGCTGCCTCTCTGATTCTAGAGGCAGGCACTTGGGTAACCTGTTCTGTATACTCCGGGGTATATGTTTGAATCAGTTTTTTCAGATCATCAAAGCCTACTATCCACTCCTCAGTAAATCTCTTATCGTATAGATTTTCTTTAATAATTATATGCATCATACCCAGAGCCAGGGCGCCGTCAGTACCTGGACGCAGTTGCAGGTGTATATCAGCCATAGAAGCAAGCTTCGTACGACGCGGGTCGACTACAATGAGTTTAAGCCCTTCATTCTTGGCTTTATGATATTTCGGCCAAAGAGTAATATGCGAATTCAGCAAACTGGAACCCCAAAAAATCGCACACTTAGCTGGTGATTGTCCGGTAGGTGGTGAAATTTTACGTATGCCATAGGTTAAGTAAGAAGCTATTACAGCACTGCTGGCACAGCTACTGCTCTCAGTACAATAATTAGGAGAGCCGAATGCATGTGTCAGACGGTGGAAATATGGGCGAGGTTCTTTGGTATAAGCTACCCAGAAAGCCACTGCCTCAGCTCCGTGTTTATCTTTTACCTTTTGCAGGTTACTGGCAATGGTATCCAACGCTTCATCCCACGAAACTCGCTTATAAGAACCACTACCCCGCTCGCCAGTTCGCTTTAGAGGATAAGTCAAACGATCGGGATGATAAATAAAATCAAGCTGAGCGTTGAAGCGAGGGCAACGAGCCGTTGAATGATCACCCGGCCAATCGATCTTTACAGCCTTGCCATTACTGACATGTATTATCGAAGGGCAGGCGTGAGTACACATATAGCATATACCGCTTCTTATCACTTCCTTCGCCGACATTATTGACTCCTTGAGTATTTGCGCACATTATACCATCGCAGTACGGGTTGGCAAGGAGGGGTTTGATGGTAGCTTGGGGGTAGCCATAAACTCTTTGCACTATGTATCATTATCCGCAGCAAATTCTTTATTCTCCCAGACCGGGAGGATCTATTTTCTCTCAACAACCAGGCTCTCCAGGATGGCCGCAGCAGCTTTGCCTCTTCCATATCTTAATTCCATTATTTCGTAAAACAAGATATATCTTCCTGTACCATGGCATCGGTGCACGTAAATTTGAGAAGAATTTTTTCAAACTTGGCATACAGTCCCTTTAGCAACGATGAAGTATTATACCACCACAGGTTGAGTTGGCAAGGTGGTACAATTGTTGAATCTGACATTATGGCTATTTTGAAAGCTGTATGTAATCGTAATCAAATACTTTTTACATGCGATAATAGGGCTGCTGGGGGTTGTTTTTATCGTCGTACTTCTGCCATTCCCTATCCCTGCACTCCTTATAGCTGAATCCCATGCCCACCTTTTTCCAGTTACGATAGGCTCTGTACGATCTCATCCATATAGCAGGCGCAATGAAGAATCTCTTGATACGCTTTAGTGCCGATTTCCACTTTTGGGGATTAGCCGCTATCCAGCGTATTATCAGGCCTGCTACAACCATTGCGGCAACAAGTATTACGAACTGCAGTACTAACTGAACAACGAAAGACATATGACTATAATACACCAATCATTAACTGGCCTGCCCCACCCATTTGGTCCGCTTCAAAATTAGTTTTGTGCCAGCATTATACCACCGCAGGTCGGGTCGAGCACGGATGCTATCGCATTGATATATCACTCAATCAAGAGTATCATGTGTATATAATCACCATCTGTTGAGCTGAGGATAAGCTGTGAAATCACTGAAATCAGCGTTAATAGCCATAATAACAAGCATCCTAGTTACAGTCTCGAGTTGCTCATCACCGACAGCGACACCAACAGGAACCGTGAGCGCCTATTTGGATGCACTAGTTGCCCGAAATGCACAAGCGTTAGTCAGCTACGAAGCTGAGAGCTATTGGCCGGGAACTTCTGCCGAGCGCATTGAACAGTTTGAAACTTTCTTTGAGCAAATTAAATCATATTCAATAACGAATCGTCATGTTGCAATAGAGTCCGAGGACGAGACCACAGCCGCAGTTTCTGCTACTTTTGATTTCTCGGTGACAGATATTGACGACATTACAACGGATGATTCTGTAGTAACTGTTTTTGATTTGACCAAAGTCGGGAGTAAATGGCTATTATCAGGTTCGAGTGATAATGAAATAGAAGCCAGAAGAACGGAGAAGGGAAATATTGAGACCGCCGTTATTGTCCTGATGGTGGAAAACGAACTTTCGTCTATTCCCAATCCGGTCGACACCATCCCCACAAATGATATGACTGCTTTCCCAGATAGTACATCAACGACCTCTGACAAGCTAAATGATCCTGATGGTACCGCATACACTTATCCCGGTGATCAAGTCGGATATATACTGTATGAGCACGATAAGACAGCAGATGCTGGGACTGGTTTGCTACATAATTATGTGACCGTACCCTCGTCTACTTACTTCTATACCGTTGACGCGGACGGCACCGTTCACCAGTGGGCGGACGCGGCTAAGACAGGTGGGGAATACACTGACTGATATTTACTCAATATTACTTGGATTTCAAGAGGGTGCGAAATGCATCCTCTTTGTTATATCACAATGGGCCGGGTTAGCAAGGAGAGGTTTGAGGATAGCTTAAAAGAGCTTTCTTTGAAGAGGGGCACTTGTAGGTAGCTTCTTAGGGTAAGCACACCATTGACATCGCGGATCCGATTCAATGGCCTCCGGCTTATCCAATATCCCCAGTACTTCATCTACAAAACCAAGGAAATCCTGCTCGTTGTTTTCCACCTCAATCCAGGTTATCTCAGATTCGAAGGCAAGTTTCTCGATACTTTGCTGTGATGTTTTGCTGGGATAGAAGTATAGAAGACCAAGTTTGGCGATGGGAGAAAGCGTTAGTGCATTTTGAGCCGGCCTTTGTAGCGCATATGCATATGCCTGTAATTGGCGGCTGTAAAGCTTCGCTGATTCATTGCTCGGTTTGCCGGTTTTAAAATCGATAATCCCGTATGTGTCGTCGTCAAAGGTAACCACTATATCAAACCTTCCGGATATGTAACATGTTGCATTGTGATTTGTCGAGTTGATGATAACCGACTTTACGTACTGCTCACCATGACTTACAAATCCAGCCGGAAGTGCAGCGTGCAGTTCATTTGTACGCTTGCCATCGTAATGATCCTTTAATAGTGCCGCTATTTTGGAAAAGACGGCAGGCAATGGAATAGATGGCTGGGTCACACCATGGACTACTTTGTTATAGAAACAGCGTTTACACCCCGAATAGAGGAATGTAAGATCAGATGGGCTTAACTTATAATTCATTGTCTATCCTCAAGCAAGCATTATACCACCTCAGGTCCGGTCGGCAAGGAGAGGTTTGAGTGTGGGTTGGGGGGAGGATTGGGGCCTTGCCGCTCGATTGGCCCAAAGCATAGGTGGATAGAGATTACAGTCTATTCGTAGTATTTCCGAGGCTCCCATTCGTCCCAAAAGTTATCAGCCTTTTTCGACTTGCCATAGCCAAATACGTTATCCATCTTCACATAGAAAGGATCTGCCCACCTTGTCTTATCTACAAACCACCGGACCATGCGATGGAAAATGGTATAAGGCTTGGTAAACGGGCAAACAGATATGCAGATCTGACACGGATTCTTGTAGCCGTAGAGATTGATATGGCAGGTCTCCGGGTTAAACTGCCACTTCAACTCTCCACCTACATTGGAAATGGTGATCGGTTTAGTAGTACGGTCTCCATGCGTAATAGAATGAGATGGGCACGAGTCGGCACATTTGTTGCATACGTTGCAGAACTCTGTAACTCCAAAATCTACGGGGGCATCTGGTACCAGCGGCAGATCGGTGAATATCTGCCCCAGCCTTATACTGGAACCGAATCGCGGCGTAATCAGCATGCTATGCCGCCCCAGCTGGCCCAGTCCCGCCTGCATCGCCAGTGGTATCGCTAACGCCACATCATCGAAAGTACAGTCTATCGTTTTGAATCCCAAACACTTGATGAACGATGACAGAAGAGCGTTTGCCAATATCTGCCTGCGGCCGTTGGATGTCCATGTGTTGATATAGGTGGGGAAATAGCGACGCAGGTTGTATCCTCCGCCGAAACCCAAGACTATTGCATATTGATATTCATCTGGTATCTGCTGTGGCCTATGCCCGCCCTCACCCTCCTTAGTATCGTAGGTGTGAGAATATACCCATCGCTGGTCCAGACTGCAGATGCCCACCAGATCGGCTCCGAACTGCTCAGCCGCCTTTTTTATATTGGTCGTCATCAATACTGGGTCGTTGATATCAAGTCTTGCCCCATCCGGGGGCTTCAGGTTCCGATCTATTGCAGTGAAAAGGTTTGTGGTGGGGTCCGTATTACCCCGATTGGGTTTAGATAGGTTCATTAGCTCCAACTTGGGCACCATGCTGCGACTTGCAACTCTCATAGCCCAATCGATGAGAGTGAGGCCCGGATTATCACTGACAGCAGGCATCGGAGGCAATCCTTGCATTCTCTCCTTGAGCTCAAGATCCCACTGGTGTCTGCGTCCAAGTGTATACTTCTGATCGAACCTCTCCACCTGACCCGCTATATACTCTTTCTCCCATTCTTCCATGGTTAGTCTTTTCATACGTATCTACCTCTCAACTGTGGGTATTGTACTACCTCGAGATGTTTCCGTTCAACTACTTCAATGATTGTATATTTGGAGGTAGGAATTAGGGTCGATTTTCACATATAGTTTTTATTGTCGGCAGCATTATACCGCCACGGGCCAGGTTGTCAAGGAAAAGTTTGGGGGTGGCGTGGGGGGCAGGGTTGCATCATAGAACTGGGGTATTATATATGTGATAGTAAATCAGTTTTTTTTGATTCAAATTCCTCTTGAGTCAATATACCTTCATCTTTTAACTTAGCCAGCTCCCTTATTTGTTCGGCAATATCCAGCCCAGCACTTTTCACAACTCCCCGTTTTCTATACTTGACAAATGCTAAAACGATGAAAGTAATAAATCCTATTATCCCCACTGGTATCGATAAAGCAAGCAATAGGCCTTGGCCTATACCACCACCGATGCCTGAAAGGCCGCTTCCGCTCCATTGATTTGCTACAATGCCTGTTACTATCGGCAACAAAGCCCACTCAATAGCAAAAACAAGGCAGAACCAGAAACCAACCCGATTAATGACGTGCAAAAGAATGGAATATCCAACGAATCCTACAATAGAGAAAAAGCCAATCATATTACCAACGCGAACGGGGCCATCTATTCTAGCAAATACAATGCCTAGAAAAACACCCAGAATAGCACCAAGGATCAATCTCTTAATTCTGATTTGCTTAATTATCCTTCGGAGCCAGTTCATACGACCCTTATATACCCGTACGCGTGGGGTGTCAATACATCGCAATGATGATTATTAGCTTCCCAATAGGCGTTAATCGCAAAATAACCAACAAAGTTTGAGGGTAGCTTGAGGATTAAGGAGCAACAGATGATACATCAGCGGTTCGTAAAAACCCACCGACTGCACCTCAGTGGGTCATATAGAGGGTGCATTTGCACCCTCTATTTTCATACTACCACAGCCTCGGTTGGCAAAGATAATTCTAGGTATCGGAATAAAGGATTCCACCTTTAGCCCAGTTAGTCTTATCGATGTCCTCGAATAGTATTGTTGTAGCATCCGGTGGAGCCTGAGTAATCGTAGATATTGTCTCGGTTATGACCTTTGCTAACTCTGCTTTCTGTTCATGCGTTCTACCTGGCCACATTGATATTCTAACTAGCGGCATTGCGCACCTCCTTAATCTCACGCATTATACCACCACAGACTAGGTTGGCAAGGAGAGGTTTGAGATGGGGGGGGCAATCAGTCACAAATAACGCATCTTTTAGCCTTCATATCGAATCGAGGCAGACTGCCACATGGCACTATTGTCGTGTTAGCTGTTAACAGCAATAGCGTCTGAAGATCGTCGACAATAGACTGAGCAATACGCGATATCACATCTGGCAACTGTACTGATGGGTTGAGCTCAAGTTTAATGTTGATCTCATTCATTTCGCGCTCTTTGAATATCTCCATGCGAAATTCTTCAACGTGCGGGCAATTTCGAACGATGTTTTCTATCGCACTTGGGAATACGTTGATCCCTCTGACAACGAACATGTCATCGGCTCTACCCAAAATACCGCCATCTGCTCGGACAAAGGTACGCCCGCAATCACAGGGTGTAAAGTTCAACTTCACCAAATCACCAGTGCGGTAACGGAAGACCGGCATACTGTAGCGCCCCAGATTAGTTATCACTAATTCGCCTTTTTCGCCTTCAGAGAGCGGCTTCTCGGTTTTGGGATCTATGACTTCGATTAAAAACTCGCTTTCAATAAGGTGTATTCCAACGGGTTGCGATTCGCATTCAAAGCCAATGGCCCCTACCTCTGTCATCCCAGTGTGATCGAAGCATTTAGCTCCCCAACAATCTTCAATACGTTTCTTGGTGGACGGGATGTTCGCACCTGGTTCGCCGGCACAGATGACCTTTTTTATGGACGAGTTTGCAATATCAATTTTATGCTCAGCAGCAACTTCGGCCAATCTGAGTGCATAGGTAGGAGTACATACCAAAACTGTTGCCTCGTTATCAATAATTGCCTGAAGCCGGGCTTTCGTTTGCAGTCCGCCTCCCGGGATAGTTAAAGCACCAATCTTTTCGGCTGCTTCGTATGCACTCCAAAAACCGATAAAAGGTCCAAAAGAAAATGCCATGTAGATTCGATCATCTGCGCTCACCCCTGCTCCCTTATAGACGAATGCCCAGCATTTCAGCCACCAGTCCCAGCTTTCAGATGTATCCAATAGCCTGAGAGGCTTGCCTGTCGTGCCAGACGTCTGATGCATTCTGACACAATTGTTCACCGGGATACAGAGATTGGTGCCAAAAGGAGGACTTTCTTCCTGATCTTGAACCAGTTCACTTTTGGTTGTGAGTGGAAGTTGAAGGCAATCTTCCATGCTTTGTACTTGACCCGAATCGATCACGCCAGCCGATTTCCATTTTCTGTGGTAGAACTGGCTGTGTTTATATACCTTGCGGAATAAAGTTATCAGCTTCCTACTCTGAAGATCGCGCAGGCTTGCTCTATCGCTCTTTTCTATTGTCTCATCAAAATAGGTATGCATGATGATACCAATCCCAGTAGACAAGATTATACCACCGAGGGCTGGGTTGGCAAGAAGATAGGGATGATTACGTGTGTATAACTGGATGGTTACAATACTTGATTCTTTGGTGTTACCAGCAGTAGAAGTGACGGCAGAACCATCAGTGATGCTACTAAGGCAAGGAATATCATCAGCGCGGTCAGGATCCCGAAGGCCGAGAACATCGGCATAGGAGTAAAGCCCATGATGGCAAAGCCGACGATACTGGATGCAGCGGAGCCCAAAAGTGCGATACCCGTACCGTTAGCGGCCTGCCTGAGCGCCTGTAACCTGCTTGAAGATCTTCGCATTTCCTCCCTGAAACGCTCGGTCATGTGTATGGAGTAGTCGATTCCTACCCCGAGCGAAACCGCGCCTATGGTAGCGGTGACGTAGTTTAAAGCAAATCCGGTAAGGTACATCAGCCCGTAAAGCCAGGTCACCACGAGTCCTATCGGGACAATGGTTATCAGTGCGTAACGGAAGGAGCGCATGGTAATCAAGAGCAATATAAGCGTGGCGACTGCTGCAATGGGTAGCGACCTTTGCAGTGTTTTGGTGGTGGCCTCAAGCTGTGCCTTCCGCGTGATTGGTGAGCCGGTAAGGCCCACATACGTAATAGCAGGGCTGCCGGAAAGCACTATCGAATCTTCGGTAAGCGAGTTAAAGGCCGCCGTTACATTTTGTTGCTCCCGTGATCCCGGAATACTTACTGTCAGCAGTGTTACGTCCTCGATCCCGACAGGATCGCGGAAAAATACTTGCTGAATTTGACCTGCGGTATAGATAGGGGTCCCCTCTGATATGTGTATACCCTTATCGAGCATATAAGTATATGATGCTTCGATCTGTGCCTGGGAATCGGGTATACCGTCATCGTTATCGTCGGTTATCTGTACGCCGGTAATAGTTGATGCATGATTCATGGCATATTGGCTGCCCGTTAGACGACTTAGAAGATCGATGACGTTGCCCGGGAAAACAAGCGCCGAACCGTCATCACGCTTTGCAATGTCCGGGTTGTCCGCCAGGTCTGTGATGAGCTGCTTCATGACTGCAAGCGCCTGGGGATTGGTCAGGTCTCCTTGGATATACACGGTGGCTGGTTCTCCCCCTGCATCACCCACGTGCTCATCCAGTTTATCCAGGCTGATGACAAAGTCGGAGCTTGAGTCGAAAACGTCCCTGGCGTCGAGTGTTGCCTCAAGGTTTAAGGCAAAAACTGCTGCGGCGGCGGTTAAACCGGTGACGATTATTAGAACCCACAAACGGTAATGAGCGACGCGGGCGATTAAGGATGGAAACCATCCCATTGTTGTGGCAATGTCGGTCCTTTTTTCGGGCTGGGATACCGGGGCTGATACTTGATCAGGTTGCTTCTTATATATATACAACAGCGGCAGTCCCACGAACAGGACTGTGTTGACAACCAGAATTGCTGTGCCTATAGGAATACTGACAGCTACCAGAAGGATTACGCCGGTGCCAGTCATAGCTGCCACTCCAGTACCCCCCAGAGCAATTAAAAAACGCCTTTGTTTTGTGGATAGAACGGGTTTCTTCATCTGGTCTATGCGCATCATAACCGCGGGAAGTATCACGCCGAGGATTATATATGAGGCTACTACCGCTATGCCTGCAGCGATGCCGAAGTGTATGACTGCCTCAATTCCTGAAGAAGCATTGGCTAGGAAGGCGATGCTGTCGCTTGCCATGGCCAGTGTGAGCGCACCCAGCACCCCGATGAAACCGGCGCGCAGCGCCATTCCGGGGGTAAAACCGCGACGCTTTTCTTCTCCGTAGCGCCGGAACGAGTGCAGGGCGAAGTCAATCCCCAGCGACAACATTGCAATGGGAACGATGAGGTCGATGACCAGTCCTCCCTTGATACCAACCAGGTTGGATATGCCCTTAAGCCAGATCATCAGGATTCCCAGACCTGTGCTGGACAGCACAACCGCCCAGTAAGACCGCAGGGCGATGCCGGCCACCAGTATCACCGCGATAACGGTGATCATGATGAACATGCCGGCGGTCTGACCCTCATCCGCCGATTCCAGGTTGACATCGATGGCTATTCCCCACAGGTGGTAGGTATGCTCCTCTCCCCGCAGTGCGCTTTGAATGTTACGGTTGAACCTCTCCTTGTTCTGGATGGTCTCGCCTCCGCCGAGGCTGATCTCGTGGGTTCCACCACCCAGTTTTTCGTTATCGGCCAGAACCTGAATAAACAGAGCGGGAGAGGTCCAGTAGTCTATCTCCAGACCGTTGATATTCCTCTTTACGGCTTCCGGCGTTTTGATTGACAGTACTTCTTGCAGATCGCTGGTGGCATCATCTGAGAAAAGAGAATGAAGCGCTATTTTAACCTGGTCGTCAGTGGCATCCTCAAGCGTAGTATTTAAAAGCGGATTGTTTACCAGCATGCTTTGTACCGCATCGGCGAGGCTATATATTCCGACGTACGACTGTTCTGTAGTGATATCATATGCCTCATACAAGTAGGATTGAGCCTCCATTCCCTCGGGCGCCAGTTCCCCGTTTTGATCTTTTTGCTTAAGGGCGACTTGGTTCTGGTAAAGCTCCCACAGCGATGCCTGGGTGAGGATATCGTTGTTCTTGGATTCGGCAATGTACCCGGTCCCGTGGATGCGTGGGGCAAAGCGTTCATTGATATCGTCTCTTAGTTCAAATGCTTCGCCTTTGGGGTCCTGGGATGCCTGTCCCCTGTCTCCCATTAAAAGGAGGGGGATAATCAGTAAAAGGGTGATAACCGCAGCGGCAACGATTATTTTTACCGAGTTCCGTTCGATCAAACCAGCCACTCTGGTAGAGATGGAGGAATCCGATTCGGTATTATGCTGTGTCATTTTTATTCCCTGTTGCATTTGTATCCATAAATTGTCCCCAGTCATTTTCTTTATACGACTGGATAAAGACCTCCAGCACCTTGATTAATGCTTCCTGATCACCGTAAGTATAAGTAAGATCACCTGCAACGATCGCGCCGGTCATGGTCTTCTCCTTTGTCTTACTTCGTTTTATGGATACTACTGCGATGAACTGCCAGCATTATACCACCCAGGCCCGGTTGGCAAGGAGGGGGGTTGAGGGGTATAGGGGGGCCGCGTTTTCTGCCAACTATATCTCTTTGTGTCTTAATACTAGGCCGGGAATGTACCCCATCTTCTGCCAGAATGCAGCAGCCTTATCGTTGAGAGCAGCCACTCCAACCTCGACTCGATAAATGTCTTTACTGCGGAACCACCGCTCTAATTCGGACACCATTGTCTTGCCGATGCCCTTCCCTCTATGAGAATTTGTAACCAATGTTTCTTTTATTGAACCATAGGGCTTGCCATTGAACTCAGGGGGTTGAGATGTGATGACTGCCAAGCAGTAAGATACAATGGTCTCCCCATCTTCCGCAACCAAAACCAGGGAATTATCGTTTGATATATGATCCTTTAATAGTTTAGTAAATTCTACAGGGGTGGAGCTAGGGTGTGTCCAGAACTCATCCTCGTCAAGATCACTATGAAAATCTCCCAGTTCTTTTCCCAGTTCGGTGATCCGGGGTATGTCCTGAAGCGTGGCCACTCGAATAGTTACATTATCCATATTTGCATCACCTTATCTGTTGCTGTCAAAAATAGATTTAAGCGCATAACTGCCAGCATTATACCACCACGGGCTAGGTTGGCAAGGAGGGGCCTTCACCCGCAGGTCAGTGAGGTTGGAGGATAGCTTGACTTCCACACGCATCAAGTATATCTTGCAAACACTTGGATTTGTTTTGTTAGCAGGAATCACTAACAGAGGGGGCAAAAAGATGGCCAATGAATTGCCCGCCATAACCTTGAGGGTTATTGGTGTTGTGAAAAACAAGCTTAATCAAGCAGAATCCACCAGGGACAACCGATGGGAGGTCGTTTCCGAGATAATATTTGATGATAGCCTAACTGAGGCTCTTGATGGGCTTGAGGAGTACTCTCATATCACAGTTCTTTGGTGGATGCATCTACTTGCATCCCGCGAAGAGAGGCTTAAGGTGCATCCCATGCGTAGAGAAGAGTTTCCCCTAAAGGGGGTTTTCGCCCTCCGGACACCGTACAGACCGAATCCGATAGGAAAAACTACTGTTAGACTGCTGGAGCGCCATGGAAATACACTAAAAGTAAAAGGTCTTGAAGCCCTCAATGGCTCACCAATAATAGATATAAAACCCTATCTTCCCCGATATGATTCAGCGGCGGATGCCAAAGTACCCTTGTGGAATAGTGAATAGATACGTAATGTGCTGCAAAATATCTCCTTTGACCCAAGACATGCCGCATCTGAGACCAAAACCAGCAATCGAGTAAAAACATAAGGTCTGTTAAGTTTGAGGGTGGCTTGGGGGGGGGTACCGGACCTAA
>DAOUZV010000089.1 GCA_030665485.1 Chloroflexota bacterium
AGAGCAAGCGCTCAATAACCTCATCTTGCTTAAGAGTCTTGGCAGCTATCTCCTTAGCATCTTTGGAGGTCAGGTGACAGTAAAAAATGTTTCCCGGCTCTATAACTGCTATAGGCCCCTGCTCGCAGAAACCATGGCAGCCCGTTACGCGCAGGCGGACCTCCGACTCCATTCCCTGCATACGCAACTCATCGTTCACCGCATCTATTACATCCTGACAACGCGATGCGGTACAGCCGGTGCCTCCGCATAGAATAAGTGTTTTTTTAATATTTTTCCTGCTGCCTGAAAGTTCCCTCCCCATTTTCTGCAAATCTGCTATCATGCTTAACTTAGGCATTACAGGCTCCCCCTTCTTCTTCAGAACGAAGCTTATCTATCAGTTTCCGCAGCTTGGAGGGAGTCACGTGATGATGCGATGATGCGTTTTCGGTTACAATGGGCCCCAAAGCGCATGCTCCCAGGCAATTGACGTGCTCTATGGAAAAAAGGCCATCCTCGGTCATTTCACCCGGCTCCACCTTGAGATGGCCGCTGGCCTGATCCGCAAGAAGCTGCGCACCGCGCACGTGGCAGGCGGTGCCCATGCACATGGTTATTATGTTTTTACCGCTCGGTGTAAGCTTAAAGGCCTTATAAAAGGAGGCCACCCGATACACCTCGATCAAAGGCACACCCAGAATCTCGGATATGCGCCTCATTGCGTCCTCAGGCACATACCCGCAGCACTCCTGCACATCCTGCAGAACTTCGATTAACAGGTGAGGCTGGCTGCTGCGCCCTTTCAGTATCGATTCCAGTTGTGACGATTCCATACGAGCCCCCTTTAATAGAATCCAAGCAAATGCTTTTTAATTGACAATACAAATTCTATGAGGTAGTCTCTGTAGTGTAAATACGGAATAAATACTCACTTAATGCCTATATAATATGGGTATTATTCGATTAACAAAAGCAGGTTTTTAAACATGAAGGATGGCGGTATCGGATTTCCCAATACGGAACTGGCCCAGCTTTGGCGAATACCGTTCAGCGACGAAACCGATTATTTAAAGGTTGAAAGTGCACTGCGCGAGCGTATCAAGGAGATCAACTGCCTTTACGGGGTGTCGCTTCTGGCCGAGCGTCACGGTGATTCGCTAGACGATTTGCTGGAACAACTGGTTAACTTTCTGCCCCATTCGTGGCAGTACCCGGATATCACCTGCGCAAGAGTCGTATTTAAAGGAAGGACCTACAAGAGCCAGTGGTTCAAAGTCACTCAGTGGCGGCAGTCCTCGCGGATTTATGTTTACAGCGAGCCGGTGGGCGAAGTGTCCATGTTCTATCTGGAGGAGCGGCCGCCAGCCGATGAGGGTGCCTTCCTAAAAGAAGAACGTGCCCTGCTGGATGCATTGGCGGATCAGATAGGCACCATCGCCACAAGGATTTCCGCCGAACTGGAGCTGCAGGAAACCAACAAGCAACTAAGCCTTGAACGCAGAGCGTTACAGGAATCGAACACAGCCCTTAGAACGGTTTTGTCAAGAATAGAGGAAGAAAAACACGAAATTTACAGGAATATTAAAACCAATGTCGACAGAATTGTAATGCCAATTTTGCATGGCCTGGCCTTGGAACTGCCTCAGACACAGGATAAGTATTTGGAGATGCTGAGAACGAACTTGGATGAGATCACCTCGCCGTTCATTCGCCATTTAGCGAATTCATACTATTCCCTGACACCAGCGGAAATTGCTATCTGTAACATGATTCGCAATGGACTTAGAACCAAGGAAATAGCCAATATAAGGGGAGTATCAACAGCGACCATCAACCGGCACAGGGAAAATATACGGCGCAAGATCGAGATCACCAATAAGGATGTAAATCTGGCGACCTATTTGCAATCAAGTATGTGGGAAGAAGAATTGTAAGTAAGGTTTAGAGGCAATTCAGAATTTAAGATTAGAAGTAATGCGCTTTGATAATTATCTAATCCAGACTTCTAGCTTTCCAGAATTGCCAGAGCTTCCTCTCTGTATGCTTCCATAAGATAAGGGATGCCTGTTACATCGGCGCACTCTCTGGTAAGCGACATGATATCACGGCGGGTGATGGCGGGCAGACTAAAGCACCTGGCGCCAGCCATTAACTGCTGCAGGCCGACTTTGAGCTTGCGGCTGTAACTGAAGATTCCGATGGCTCCCAGAGGGATATTATCGATTTCCTTGGCGCCGACTATGTCCTTAACGCTTTCATAGTTTACGAATATTTCCTCTTTGCTTGAGCCGAACTGGCTGACCGTCTTTGGCAGTCTGCCGTCTTTCATCCACTGCTCTATGTTTTTGCCGACCATTCCCGGGATCATCATGGCGCGGCCCATGCATACCGCTTTGACGAAGGGCGCACCGAGCGCCAGAGCCTTGAATACATGGTCTTCTGCGCTGAAGCCACCGGCAAAGGCCAAATCCGGCACTCTTTCGCCCTTGTCTGCCAGTTTTTTGGCGAACTCGGCGGCCGCGGAGTGCAGATAGATGCTGGGCATGCCCCATTCCTCCATCATGCGCCACGGGCTCATACCGGTTCCACCGGGAGCGCCATCAATGGTTAACAAATCGATCTTTGCTTTTGAGCTCCACTTGATAGCCATTGCCAGCTCGCGCAGCCCGTAAGCGCCGGTCTTTAGCGTGATACGTTTGAAACCGAGCTTTCTCAAACGTTCCACTTCGGCATAAAAGCCCTCTTCGCTGATGAAGCCGAGCCTGCTGTGGCGTTCAAACTCCTTCAGCGAGCCGTCAGCGTAGGCGGCCTGATTTATCGGGCTTGAAGGATCGGGGGTAACGATATAGCCGCGTTTCTGCAGCTCCAATGCACGCTCAATACTATCGACCTTGATCTCACCACCGATGCATTTTGCGCCCTGTCCCCATTTAAGCTCAATTGTATTTAGCTTATGCTTATTGATTACGTACTCGGCAACGCCCAATCTGGTATCCTCCACGTTCATTTGAACTAGGATTTCACCATAGCCGTTGTGGTAGCGATTATAGGTCTCTATGCGGCGGTCCATGTCCGGCGCTTTTTTAACCTTGCCGTTGGAATCAAATTCCAGCTCCGGATCGATACCGCAGACGTTCTCACCGCACACCATGGTGATACCACTGACTGCAGCACCTATGGCAAAGTGCTCCCAGTTTTTGCGTGCTATCTCCGTAGAACCAAGGGCACCTGTGAAGACGGGAATGGCGAGCTTGGTTTTGATATCCCATCCATACTCTGTATCCGTGTCTACTGCCGGGAAAGTGGCGGTGTCGGGATCGCCGGTTACACCCGGGGGCAGTCCGTTTGCTCCAAGCGCGTAACCCTGAATGTTGAGATGGGAGTAATCCACGGGGTAATCTTTGTCACCACCGGCCGTAACATCTCCAAAGGGACCGGGATATATCAGTTCCCTGCCGCGGAATGTTGCCTTGAAAATCTCGCAGTTTCCGGTACAGCCGTCGATACAGCGGGAACATATTCCGCTCTGGGGCGCTATACTTCGGGAACGGTTGGCGGTTCTGGTGGCATCGTTTGCATTGGGTCTTTGCAGGTTCATTACTTCTTTTCCCTTTCACATCTGCTTGGTAAGATTGTCTTTGATTTGTAACTCTAAAGATCTTCTATGTTTACCAGTTCTTTGTAGTCTATAATCGTGCTCATGGCATGGTTTTCGGCCTCGATCCCAGCTTCTTCTACGGCGGCAACTGGATTCATTCCGCCGACAAGGATCATACCTACTCGATTGAGATCTATTGGAATCTCACATACCGGCTCGCTGGTATTTCCCATGACAAGTAGGCCACCTATATGCGCCTGTTGAAGCTTTGCTATAACCTGCTCCGCTGACTGGCGGCACAGCGAAGGTATTTCACGGAAGTTGGCCAGAATCTGGCCGTCCCCCGCCTCAACTGCGCTTTTAACCGATGTCATTTTGGCCCTGATGAATATCTCTGAAGGGTCCAGCGATGACCCGTTATAATGGATTAGCTCTGCAAAACGCAATGGTTTGCCGTCCTTAAGCTGCAATAGGCCGCCAAACCTGGAGTCCATTGGTATGCCTGCTTTTAGCAGCACACCGTTGATGGTGATGCTGCACACCGTGCCCAGTCCTATTTTGGCCTTGGGAACGGTAAATTCGCCTATTTTTTCTCCCTCGGGGGCCACCATCACTAAATCGCTCACACACAAACCCTGCGCAAATATTGGCTTCATTATTTGAAGCACACGGCTGAATTTCTTGTCGGGAAAGAAAGAAACGTTTACCGGTATAACCCCGCACTTGTTTTCGTAATCGAAATCGGTTCTGAAAGCGAGCAGTTCGATTTTGGATATGGCGAACCCAACCTTATCTTTAACCAGGGCTCTTTTTATTTCATCGCGGCCCTTCTCTGTAAGAATACGGCCATTCCTGCCGATAAGCTGGGTAAGTCCCCTCTCGTCGGCCATTTTGAGGTGATATCTGACGGCCCTCTCCCCGAGTTCAACTCCGTAGTCTTTGAGTCGGTGAGCGATAATTCTGGCCCCTAAAGGGTCTTGATTCTCACCCAGGATTCTTAGGATTGATAAGACTTTGCGCTCAACATCCAGAGTATCAAAAGCCATATATTAACCTCATAACGGCAGTAGGAAACTGTTTTCCTACTATACAGGTAATTATTGAGCTTGTCAATACCCAAGCATTCCGGTTTCCGTAAGGATTTTTTGGCGTGTAATCGAGTAGAGTGAAGTGGCTGGTGCTCTAATCTCTAGCCATGTTTGTCACCGTCTTTGCCGGAAGTGGTTTCTTCAAATTCCTCATCATAAAGTGAGTTACCTGACTTGCTTTTGCTAATCCTTTTGATCACATGTGAAATGGCATGCTCGCTTCTTTTTTTGCTCTTTCTATACAGTAAAAACCAAGCAAGGGAAAAAACTGCAAAGATGCTAACTATTGCCAGTGGGATTGTTCCCATCATGGATATGAAGACACCGGACAGCAAAACCCCGATTATCTGCATCCAGGGATACAAAGGAGAACGGAATGTAGGCCTGTAAGTATCTTGCTTGCTCTCCCGCATAGCTATAACCGATACGTTTGCCAGTGCAAAAAGCACCAGTTTTAAGGTAGACGCTGTTTTAACAAGGTTTTCCAAATCCAAAAGCATGATTGC
>DAOUZV010000052.1 GCA_030665485.1 Chloroflexota bacterium
ATACAATGAAAACGTGAACCACGCGAGATCAACCTCAAAGCCAATCAAGCATAAGCGGGCGAAGCGAAGCTAGCCCTACCGTTACTTCTGGCACTCAAAGTTCTTTTGATTCCCATTTTTGAAATCACAGTACCTTGGTTAATAAAAATGATATACTACGTTATTGGAGGATTTAAAAATGGCCACAAACTTTAACCTGAATGAATTTACCAAAACAGCCGAAAGAATATGGCATAAGGCAGTAGCTGAAGGCAGGCTAACTTACAATCCTTCCGAGGAAGAGCTCAGGGCTTTTGTTGCTGCAGAACCAAGAGTAAAGAAGACTATATACGACAATTTCGTGGCCGAGAGCGAACCCACCTCCCGGGCTCAGGCATTTACCAAAAACAGCGTTGACGCAGAGTTTGGCCAAACCGAACTTGACCTACTGAAGCAGTGCGAAGAAACGCTGGCCAAACAAAAGCTTATCTGTATAGACAGAATCGTTGGAAACATTGACAATGGTGCAATGGTCAGGCTTATCATCCCGAAGCAATTCGCCCATATCGCCTATGGAGGCGGACATCTATTCTATCCGGTAGACGGGGCTGACAAGAAACCTGATTATCAGATCGTCTTCTTCAATGATGAGGGATGGGAAAAGAACAAATCCAAGCCGCTACCAGAGAAGGATATTACCATAAGACTGGCACTACTCAACGACGGTAGCGCCGTTAAAATAGTTAGAAACAGCAACTACATTGGCGAATACAAGAAAGGCGTGTTTGCCTGTGAGGACTGGGCGGCAAAAACTAAAAAGGGCGGCATATTCCTGCACTGTGGGGCAAGGGAAGACCGATTGCAGTATGCACACGGTGGATACCGTACAGTAAGCACGCTAATGTGCGCGCTTTCCGCCAACGGCAAAACCACCACCACCTGCCAGATTCTGGCCAAGAAGGGCAAGGAGAAATCATGGCTCATACAGGACGATGGCGGCACCCTGATGCCCGACGGTAGCTTCCGAGGATTCGAGGCGGGCGGCGTATTCGTCAAGACAGAGGGCGTGATACCCGGAGAGCAGGCGGAGATATACTACGGTCTGCTGAAACGAGACACGGTATGTGAAAACGTATGCGTGACAGACGATGGCGATTTCGACTTTAACGATGTTGAAAGAACGGCCAACGGACGCGCCGTAATTCTGAGGCGCGATTTCATGCACGCCAGTCCCTATATAGATATCGAACGCGTGGATAACATCATTATCATCACGCGCGCACCTATCGTGCCAGCGATTTCCAAACTGACGCTGCAGCAGGCAGCAGCCTGCATGGTACTGGGACAGGCCATGGAGTCGTCCGCGGGAGACCCAACGCAGGCAGGGAAGATAAGAAACGAGTTCTTCTATGACCCGTTTGTTGCCGGAGACAGAGCCGATCACGCCAACAGGTTTTATGAGATATTGAAGGGGTTGCCTCACATCAACTACTACATGATAAACACCGGAGGTGTGGGCGAGGGACTGCACTACAAAGCAATAAATGTGGACCACACCATGGGCATACTAGATTCGTTGCTCAGGGGCGGGCTTGAGGACTGGGTGGATTCGCCAACCGGCTTTCAGGTGCCAGCTGCGATTCGCGCGGTAGATGATATACTGGTGCATCCTGAGAGACTGTACAGCCCCGCCGAGTTCGAACAAAAACAGTCCGAATTGAACCAGATAAGAGCCGAGGCCGTGGAAAAGATCGGCAACAAGCTGCACGCCGATATCAAGAACGTGTTTAAATAGATACCCAGAGGTATACTTTGACCAAAGACGTAGCTATTAAAGTAAGTGCTATAGTAGCTACCTAATATGAGGCTAGCAATGCTCTTTCGAGATCAAATAACTGGTGTCTAGTTGTGGAAATCTCGAATCACATCGCGATTAATATTTTCAATGGTTGTAGTATAAAATCCCCGCAGGCGCTTCTTTGATTTGGCGTGCAAATAGTTTGATTGAGCCTCTTTTATGCCACCCAGCGTCAGCTGTATCCTGTAAAACGGCGTAACCCTGTTTTTGGCTTTGGGCGATGCTATCATTATCCATCCGTAGCGCCACATCAGGTAAACAATGCTCAAAGCCTGCCCGCCATCTGTGAAGTTTATACCTGACCTTTCCGTTAGGCTCCACGGGTAAATGCCATATCTGCGCACCGAGGTTTCCTGGCAATATGCTTTATAGAAAAGATTTAGAAGCTGCCTTGCCGCCTTAAATATGTCGATTTTATCAGCCATCGAGTCTCCGTCATACTTAACACTTACTGTAGCCGCACATGTGGCAGGTCAAACAGCCCTCCTGATAGGCAAGCGTTCCGCCACAATCGGGGCACTGGCCAGCAACGCCTTTGGACAACGATCCGCTGCCATTACCTTTAACTTGAGGTTCGGCCGCCTCTGCTTTGCCGAGGTCGATATTAATCTGTTGCTCATACTCGGGTTTATCAGCTACGCGTTTTTCCAGTACGCCGCCGATAGCGTCGGGGCAGGACAGGATTGAGTGCCCTTCCTCCCAGGCGATCGACGGGCAGCGGATACCGCGCAGGTGCTTGACCAGAGATGCCACCTCAACACCGGAACGCAGCGCCAGCGAAATCAGCCTGCCTATGGCCTCCAGCTGAGCCGAGGCACACCCACCAGCCTTGCCCAGATGAGAGAACACCTCGCATATACCTCTGTTATCGGAGTTTACCGTTATATAGATGCTGCCGCAGCCAGTTGCCACCTTGTTAGTAACTCCTATTGTTGCGCTCGGCCGATCCCTGGGCATCAGTGTTTCAGCGACTGATGGCTCCTCCTCCTCACTCTTTACATTCAGAGATAGCACCTGCGAATCGCGGCTGCGGTCGCGGTAGATGGTTACGCCCTTGCAATCCTCTCTGTATGCCAGTATATATACATCGGCCACGTCCTCACGTGTGGCATCGTGCGGAAAGTTAACAGTTTTAGAAACGGCGTTGTTGGTATGCTTCTGGAACGCCGACTGCATCTGCACATGGCACTCCGGCGTTATATCGTGGGCGGTCTTGAAAACGTCTTTCACCTTCTGAGGAATATCCTCCATATCTTTGAGACCGCCCTTGCTGGAAAGCTCGCGGATAAGCTCCTCGCTGTAGAAACCGCCGGCCTTTGCCACCTCCTCAAATATGGGGTGCACCTCCACAAATTGATCTCCATCCAATATGTTGCGGGTAAAGCACAACGCAAAAAGCGGCTCAATGCCACTGGAGCATCCCGCTATTATACTGATGGTGCCCGTGGGCGCAATGGTAGTTCTGGTGGCGTTTCTTAATTTAAGCCCGCCCTTTTTATCGTAGGTACTTCCTTTATAAGCGGGGAAGGTACCCCTCTCCTTAGCAAGCTCCGCCGATGCCGCCGCCGCCTCTTCATCTACAAACTTCATTACATCTTCAGCAGCAGTAAGAGCCTCTTTGGAATCGTATTGGATCCCCATCTTTATCAGCATATCGGCAAACCCCATAACTCCAAGGCCTATCTTTCTTGTGCTTCTGGTCCTGTCGCCAATTTGAGGAAGGGGATAGCTATTGACCTCGATAACGTTATCCAAAAAACGCACCGCTATTTTCACCGTCTTTGCCAGCTTCTCCCACATGATGCGCCCGCCAAAAACCATCTTAGACAGGTTGATTGAACCTAGGTTGCAGGACTCATACGGGAGCAGCGGTTGCTCACCGCAGGGATTTGTGCTCTCTATCGACCCCAGCTTAGGTGTGGGATTATCCCTGTTGATGCGGTCGATAAACACTATGCCAGGATCGCCGGTGCGCCACGCCATGTCTACTATTTGATTAAAGACTTCCTTAGCATTTAACTTGCCAGCCACTTTTTGGTTGGCTGGATTGATCAAATCATAGTCCCTGCCTTTTTCGGCTGCCCGCATGAATTTTTCGTTAAGCGCCACAGACAGGTTGAAATTATTTAAAGTATCAGATTTTTCTTTGGCATGGATGAACTTCAATATATCGGGATGATCCACGCTTAGTATTGCCATATTGGCACCGCGGCGTGTCCCACCCTGTTTGATTACATCGGTAGCAGTATCAAACGCACGCATAAAGGATACCGGCCCGCTGGCCACGCCTCCGGTAGAACCCACAGGATCGCTTTCAGGCCTTAAGCGCGAAAAAGAAAAGCCAGTGCCTCCGCCGCTCTTGTGAATAAGTGCTGTGTATTTTACCGCATCGAATATAGACTCCATGGAATCCTCGATGGGAAGCACGAAACAGGCGGAAAGCTGCTGCAACTCCCTGCCCGCATTCATCAGGGTCGGCGAGTTGGGGAGAAACTCAAAGCTAGTCATTACGTCGTAGAACTCGTCTTCCCATATTTTCACATCTGCTGTGGCATTGAACTTCTTTTCCGCGGATGCGATATTGCCAGCCACGCGGCGGAACATGTCTTCTATTGTCTCCGTGACATTGCCCTGCCTGTCCTTGCCCAGATACCTGCGTTTGAGCACCGTCTCCGCCGTCGAACCCACCTCGATAACAGATATCGATGGCAATTCCTCCGGCTCCGGCTCCTGGCCGACAATGGAGGCAGTATCGTATTCCTGGTTTTTAACATCGTCTGTGCTCTCTTTAAGAACTAAATCTACGATGCCTTGTATTTCAGTTATAGTTGGGTTGGTAGTTGGCCTCGACACAAGATCCTCCATTCCCGGTAGCGGTGCGATATTTTTGACTCGATCACGCTCAAGTCGCAGCAGCACTTCTTGGGTCAACTTATCTTTTGCATCACGGTCATTGATGCCCATCGACTCCACAATCTTATATATGTCCTGCGCCGCGCTGTTGCGCGCTGAGCCACTTCTCTTGCCACCACGCAGTTTCTGGTTATCAGGCATAGTTACCCCGCATTCTGTTAAGCCTTCCTCTTTTAACCACAGCGGCCAGTTGCTCATCTGGGATTAAAGGTAATTGACCAGGAAGATGCAAATTGCCTTCACCGCCCTCCACAAGCGTGTCAACCTCCTCTTTGAGGCTGTCAATATCGGCAAAATGGCGATACACACTGGCGAAACGGATGTAGGCGATATGGTCCAGATTTTTTAGGCGCTCCATTACCATTTCACCAACCTCCGAACTTGTAACCTCACCTCTGCCCAGGCGGTGAATCTCCCCTTCGATTTCATCTATTAGCTTTTCAACAGAACCGGCGCGCATAGGCCGCTTCTCACAAGCTTTGCTTATACCACTGGCCAATTTTTCGCGATTAAACTCTTCCCTTAAGCCCCCTTTTTTTACAATGAGCAAACTGGTTGTTTGAACCCGCTCAAAGGTGGAAAAACGCTGATCGCACTTCAGGCACTGGCGGCGGCGGCGTACCCCATCACCAGCATTTCTGGAGTCGGTCACCTTGGAATAACTATGGCCACAATGCGGACACTTCATTGGATTTATATCACCACCAGCAACAATATATAGTAGAGTGCTGACATGCTACTACAATATATAGTATCTTGTCAAGGGTTTTTCGATACAAAAAGGCCATAGAAGCATAACTTCTATGGCCTTACTATGTTCCCTTTCACGCAGGGAATTTCTAACTGTTATTGTTTATAAGCGGACTATGTGACGCCATCTCGCGCGGTTGCTGCATCGGCCTTGGCCTGCGCAGGATCGTCGGCACGTCGAGTTGGTGCTCTTCTTCCTGCCCTCTTAGGAACGTCTGCAAGCGCTCTTCCTGCGGAGCAGCCTCCGAAGTCTTGGCAATAAAACCGGTTGCAATCAGCGTTACCTTGCAGTCAGTGCCCATCTCAGGATCCTTAACCAGACCAAAGATGATGTTGGCATCTGAGTCCAGAGCCTTGCTGATCACAGAAGCCGCCTGATTTATCTCATGCAGCTTGAAGTCAGTACCGGCCGTTACGTTGAACAGTACGCCACGGGCACCTTCAATAGCCATATCCAGAATAGGGCTGGCCAACGCCGCTTGAGCCGCCTCCACCGCCCGATTGGGGCCGCTGCCATGACCAATGGCCATCCACGCCGGTCCGGCGTTGCTCATAATGGCCTTTACGTCGGCGAAGTCAAGGTTGATTTCACCGGGTGTGGTGATGAGTTCCGCAATAGATTTAACGCCCTGCTGCACTACATCGTCGGCCATTTTGAAAGCGCTCTCGGCGGTGACGTCCTCATCGCAGAGGCTGAGCAGTCGCTCGTTGGGAATCACGATCAGGGTGTCCACCCTGTCGACCAGACGGGCTATACCCTGCTCCGCAGATAGTTTCCTTCTGTTACCTTCAAAATCGAACGGCTTGGTAACAACGGCTATGGTTAGAATACCCATCTCCTTGGCGATCTGAGCCACTACCGGAGCAGCGCCGGTGCCAGTACCACCACCCATGCCAGCAGCAATAAACACCATATCCGAGTCTTCTATCATCTCCGTAAGCTCTTCCCTGCTCTCCTCAGCAGCCTCCATCCCCATATTGGGGTCACCGCCGACACCAAGCCCCTTGGTAAGTTTCATGCCTATCGGCAGTTTCGAAGGCGCTTCGGTGCGAAGCAGCGCCTGGGCGTCTGTATTGATAGTCATAAACTCCACGCCCTGTATGTCAGCCTCTATCATCCTGGTAATCGCGTTGCCACCGCCACCGCCCACACCGATTACCTTGATGCATGCCTTATCAGGAGTTGCTCGTGTCATGATTACCTCCTTTTGCCAAACCTTCATCGTAAGGCTTCTTTTTATCTGGTCGAGCAGGTCTTCTCAACTTAAACAAAAGTCTGCTCAGTAGTGATTTTCGGCCGTTTAGTTTAATTATATCCTCATCGTTTTTAACTCCCCACATCAAGAGTCCAACGCCACTCGCATAAGCGGGAGCGTAAAGCGAATCGGCAAGTCCGTGTATCTCTCTGGGCGATCCCACCCTGACCGGTATCTGAAGCATTTCTTGTGCCATCGCGGCGAGCCCCGGCAGATTGGCCGTGCCGCCAGTGAGCACCAAACCGGTGGGAACCATGTTGGTGTACTCGGAGCGAGGCATCTCCATCACGATAAGCTTCAGTATTTCCTCCATCCGGGCCCTGACAACCTCATACAGATCCTGATGCATAATGTTGTAGCCGTTTTCTATGCTCAAACTCACCGGATCTTTTTGCTCCGTTGAGAAATCCTCGTCAACATTGGCATATTTCCTCTTTGCCACCTCGGCAACCGCCGTGGGTAGGCCCAGGCTGATTGATATATCACGGGTAAGCTGGTAGCCGCCTACCGGAAGTACGGCGGTATGGCAGACGCTTCCATCTTTATAAATCGCTATGTCCGTGGTACCACCACCGATATCTGCGAGTATGACCCCAAGCTCTTTTTCATGCTCTGTGAGTACCGCCTCGCTGCTGGCAAGTGAGCTGAACACCAGCCCATCAACATCAACCTTGGCACCACGAATGCACTTGACCAGGTTTTTCACCGATGTTACTGCAGCAGTGATGATATGCGTTTCCAGATCAAGTCTGGCGCCATACATGCCCACCGGGTTTTTCATGCCGGCCTGGCCATCCAAGCTGTAACTTCGCGGAATCACATGAAGCAGTTGCTTGTCTGAGGACACATCTATGTTCTGTGCCGATTCAAGCACCTTTTTAAGATCATCACGGCAAACTAGTCGATCGTTGCGTGAGATGGTTACCATGCGGTGGTTGTTTAAAGATCCGATGTGATTGCCACTTACTCCCACGTAAGCCGAGTCTATCTTGTGCCCACTGCTCATCTCAGCAATCCTGACCGATTCCCTTATCGAATCCTTGACCTCGTTGATGCTGACCACCATGCCCTTGTGCAGCCCCTGAGAGTGCACAACGCCAGTGCCCATCACCCTTATGGTGCTGCGGTCCGTGACATCCGCCACCACGGTGCATACCTTGGTCGTACCAACATCTATTGCAGTGCGGATTATAGTCTTAGCCATGTTGAGCCTCCTTTCCCTCTCTTCTTAGAGGAACGGCTAATTGCGATAACGCTCACAACCTTTTGTATTATTTCTACGTTTGTGCAATTAAATGCAGCAAACCAAGCATGCAAGTTAACGCTTTTAGCTCTTAAGGCTTAAAGCAGGCGTTCTCTCATCCAACCGGGGTTCGGTAAGGTCGATGATACAAACCGGCAACGCCATAGCCGATCTGATT
>DAOUZV010000159.1 GCA_030665485.1 Chloroflexota bacterium
CGACGTCCAGATTGGTCTCCAGTCCCTTGTTAACCGCCGATTTGGCGATCTCCAGTATTACGGGCGACCTCTGTGCCAGCTTATCCGCCACCTCCATAACCGCCGCTTCCAGTTGATCCAGCGGTACGACCTTGCTTACGAGCCCTACCCTGTAGGCCTCGTCGGCCTTGATCAGGTCACCGGTAAGGATCAACTCCATGGCAACCGCTTTGCCAACCAGCCTTGGCAGTCTCTGGGTGCCGGCGTATCCGGGGATGATGCCGATGTTTATCTCGGGCTGTCCCAGACGCGCATTGTCCGAAGCTATGCGAATATCACAGGAAAGCGCCAGCTCGCAGCCGCCGCCCAGCGCAAAGCCGTTGATCATGGCGATTACCGGCTTTTTGCAGTTTTCCACACGCTTGAACACGCGCTTGCCCAGCTCTGCCGATTCGATAGCCTGAAGAGGGGTGGCATCTTTCATATCGCGGATATCGGCACCGGCGCAAAACGCCTTGTCACCGACGCCGGTTATGACGATGACGCGGATTTCGGCGTCGCCCTCAAGCTCTATCATGCCACGTTCTATCTCAAGCCTGGTCTCGCGGTTGAGCGCGTTGCGCACGTCGGGGCGGTTGATGGACAGCTTGCCCACCTTGCCCTTTTTTTCGACAATAATATTCTGATAACTCACGAGTTATCTCCTTTCAGATACCTCAGTTAGATAGCCGATTTTTACTTGGAGTAGTCGTGGAAGCCTTTGCCGGTTTTTCTTCCAAGGTCTCCCGCTCTTACCATTTTCTTTAGCAGGTATGCGGGACGGTACTTGGGATCACCGAACTCCTTGTATTTCTCTTCACACACGGCAAGAACGATGTCCAGCCCCACCATGTCGGCCAGAGCCAGCGGGCCTATGGGATGGTTGCATCCTAGCATCATTGCCTTGTCGATATCCTCGGCACTGGCCACGCCTTCCTGATAGGCGAAGATGGCTTCACTAAGCATGGGGTTGAGTATACGGTTTACCACAAATCCGGGAGCCTCTTTGACCTCGATCGGGTCTTTGCCCATCTTAACTGCCATTTCTTTGGTTAGCTTAACGGTTTCGTCTGAGGTGGCATGGCCGCGGATAACCTCGACCAGCTTCATTACGCGTACCGGGTTGAAGAAGTGCATGCCCACTATTTTGTCTGCTCTGCCGGTTGCACTTGCTACCTCGGTGATGCTTAAGGATGAGGTGTTGGTTGCTAAAATAGCATCTTTGTCGCATTTGATATCAAGCTCTTTGAAGATGCTCTGCTTGATATCCATTCTCTCAACGGCGGCCTCAATTACCAGGCCGGAGTATTTTGCTACATCATCCAGGCCGACGGTGCCGACGATCTTGCCCATGGCGTCGTCCATCTGCTCCTGCGTGATAGCCTTTTTCTCAACACCCTTGGCGTAGGATGTTTTTAGAGTGTCCAGTCCCTTCTGTACAAATTTGTCCTCGATATCGCTGAGCACTACTTTTAAGCCGGCCAGGGCGGATACGTATGCAATTCCCGCACCCATGGTGCCAGCGCCAACGATTCCTATAGTATCGATAGCCATTTAAATTCCTTCCTTTCGCTTGTGTTATTCAACTTCAAAATATAGCATGTTTTACACTCCAGTGTCAATGTGAAACGAGTGTGGTGAACGTGGTGAGCAGCCCGCCGTTTTTATCGATTTGACCGGTACTTAAATTAGCGCTAAGCTGTTATGACCAAGCATTTGGGAGATGGATGAATGACCTCAAAATTGATTTTGGCTATGGACATTGGGGGCACGCAATCGCGCGTGGCGCTGATAGATAGCGAGGCTCAGATACTGAAACGCGTTTCCGTGCCGACCGAGGCAGGTGAGGGCTATAAGGTTGTAATTGAAGAAATCAGAAAGCTTGTTATAAAAGAGGAGTTCGATCGCATTGCCGGTATAGGCATATCGATCGCCGGTTTGCTAAAGGCCGAAACGGGCACTCTTGTTTATTCTCCCAATATGCCGGGATGGGTAAATGTGCCCATAAAGCGCATTTTTGCAGATGAGTTTCACATCCCCGTATACGTTTCTAACGATGCCAGTCTGGCTGCCTTGGGGGAACACAGGTACGGTGCCGCAAAAGGACTGGATAGTTTTGTTTACATAACGGTGAGCACCGGTATTGGCGGAGGGATGGTTCTGGATGGCAGGCTTTACCTGGGTGCCGATGGATACGCCGGTGAAGTGGGGCATATGACCATAAACCCCGGCGGGCCGGTGTGCTCCTGCGGCATGCGGGGTTGCTTTGAGGCGATGGCATCCGGTACGGCGATCGCACGTGATGCCAAGGAGCGGATAGCGTCGGGCGCAACATCGATTATAGGCGACATGGTTGGTCGCGACTTGGAGAAAGTTACGGCGGCCACCGTGGAGCAGGCTGCAAGGCAGGGCGATGAGCTGGCCCAGGATGTTATGCATCAGGCAGCGGTTAATCTTGGTATCGGCCTTTCCAACCTTATGATCATATTCGATCCGCAGGCGGTAGTTGTGGGTGGGGGCGTGACCAAGTCTGACGATTTGATATTCGATCCAGCCAGAAAAACGGTGGCTGAGAGGGTTGGCAAGTACTTTGCCAAGGATATACCTATTTTAAAGGCTGCTTTGGGTGACAACGTGGGGCTGATAGGTGCGGCGGCTTTTGTATACGACAACGTTTAGTCGTCTATGTCATCAAACGAAAGCGGATCTTCAGTAAAACCGATTTCTTCCAGCGCTACCTCTGCGGCTTGCTGTATTCTTTCATCTGGACTTTGTAAACAGCTTTGCAGAACGCTTTTAGCCTCTACGCTGCCGATATGACCCAGGCTGGATATGGCGGCGATCTGCACCTGTATATCCGAGTCTTTGGTCATTCTGAGCAGTTGTGGCACGGCTTCTGGTGAGCATAACTCTCCACAGGCAATGGCCGCTTCGCTACGTATTTCGGGGTCGGGATTGCGCAGTTCTTTTAGTAGGAAGGGAAGCCATACCGGATCGCAGTTTCTGCCCATTGCGCACAGGGCGCTACGCTTTAGCTCCAGATTGGTGTTGTCATAGGCACGGCGTATTATCTCTTTTACCTGCGGGATGCTTAACGGGGCGATGGCCTCGATGGCGCGGCAGCGAACCTTGGTTTGCTCTGCCTTGTTACGTATAAGTCCCATTAACGC
>DAOUZV010000056.1 GCA_030665485.1 Chloroflexota bacterium
ACCAACAAAGATTGTATCGACAATATGGTAGCTTGCTGCTACCATCATAGCTATAATTGCCGGCCCGGAGAAACGGAATAGAAGGCGCCAGATCGGGTCTATACCCATGGAAGCGCTTTTATGATCACCTCTGCGACGCATCTGATCTCCAATATTTCCAACATACCAGTAAACGCTTTGGCTTTGGCTTGCAGACAGACTGTAGCGTTTTGGTCATTGCACTATCGCGTTCGCATTATACCACCCCATGCGATGTCGGCAGACAGAGGTGACTCAGATTTCACATTATGGTAATAATGAAAATCCAGTTCAACGAAGTTTGAGAATAGCTTAATAGTGTATCGGGACATTAATCTAATAGCCTGGCTTCCAACAGTCTAAATCGCTGGTTTTGGGCATCATTGTCTAAATCTAAAAAGCAGGTAGTATTTTTACCTTTTCTGGTAACAAATGCTCCTATTCAAATTAGGTGTAAAAACGGTTGATATAGACCAGTGATGGAAATATCTTAAAAATATATTGCTATTTAATCGTGGGAGGCTTTTCATGAGTTTTTGGATGTGTTCTGATTGCCACTATATCTACGAGGCAGAGACACCCGAAGATGTCTGTCCCGAGTGCCAGGGCAAATGTGACTTTTATAATATTTCGTGTTACATTCCCGAGTGTGGTGGGCCTGGTAACATCGATATGCGATTGGTTGAACAAGTGAAGATGGGATTGAAAAGGGAAGCACACAGCCTCTAATCTCAATAAATACAATAATTACTAACCTTGCTAACAGTCTTACCGCAATTACATGCTTGTGGACCTCGTGTACACAAGACGTTGTACTTTATCTCTACTGAACAACTGGGCATACTCCTTTGGACACAGCAAAGGCGCCGGAAGTGAAAATACAACCGACGCCTTTTTAGTTATGCGTGAATTTTTGCCCTTTGCTATTCGGCTTTTTTGCTGCTTTGGTTCTTTTTCATATAGTCCATAAACGTAGAAATAAGGTCTATCGGAATCGGGAAGATGAGGGTGCTGTTCTTCTCGCTGGCCACTTCTGTCAGCGTTGACAGGTAGCGCAGTTGCAGGGCGGTGGGTTCGGCGGCAATAACATGACCGGCTTCAGCCAGTTTCTTGGACGCTGCATACTCACCATCGGCATGGATCAGCTTGGCCCTCTTTTCTCTCTCGGCCTCGGCCTGAGCCGCCATGGCGCGTTTCATGGTTTCGGGCAGCTCTATTTCTTTCATCTCCACAACGCTTACCTTGATTCCCCAGGGGTCGGTGCTCTCATCGATGATCTTGGCCAGTGTCTGGTTGATTTTTTCGCGATTGGCCAGCACCTCGTCCAGTTCTGACTGACCGATGATGCTTCTCAGTGTGGTTTGAGCTATCTGCGAGGTGGCTCTAATGTAGTCCTCTACCTCAAGTACCGCTTTCTCGGGCTCAAGAACGCGGAAGAATACAACTGCGTTTGCCCTGATGGTCACGGTATCCTTGGTTATCGCTTCCTGAGTGGGAACGTCCAGTGTTATGGTACGCAAATCCACTATAGACGGTCTCTCCAGAAACGGGATCATCCAGACCCAGCCGGGACCCCTTGTTCCAACGTACCTGCCGAGTCGCAGGATAACGGCTCGTTCGTACTCCTTAACTATTCTGACCGCCTGAGGCAGAATCAGAACTAATACGGCAACTACGACTATTATCACCCAAATCGCTGTACCCATATTGACAACCTCCTACTATGTTTTTTTTACTCTTAGTTTTAGTCCTTCAACTTTGGTTACTTTGACCTCTTGGCCTTCCTCTATCTTACCACCATCGCTCATAGCATTCCAGTTTTCTCCATGCAGAAAGACGGTACCGACAGGATTGAGCACGGTTTTAGCTACGGCAAGTTCATTTAGCATCCCTTCTGCACCCGTTGCTGGCTGACGGCGGTGTGCCCTGATAATTGCGGTGATAACAAAAAGGAAAAACAGAGATAGGCTGGTGGCCACTCCGGCTATAAGCCAGGGGTTTATCTGGAATATCGCCGGTTGACCGCTGAAAAGTACCAGTGACCCAATAACAAGCGATGCTACTCCTCCCGCGGCAAGCAGGCCGCCGCTGGTGACGAAAGCCTCCAGTATGAAAAGTACGCTGGCCAGCACTATCAGCAGTATGCCGGACCATTGAGCCGAAAGCATTGATAACGAATAGAAGGCCAGTAGCAGCAGTATGCCGCCTATTACGCCGGGGAAAATGCTTCCCGGATTTGACAGCTCCATGAAAATGCCCAGCATGGCCAGACTGAGCAGTATATATGCTACGTTGGAGTCGCTGATGGCAAGCAAAAAGCGCTCTGCCAAATTCATGGGAAACTGACTTACAACGCTGCCAGTAGTATCCAGTGTTACCTGCTTGTCACCCGTCAGTGTAATCGTAAGCCCGTCAATCTTGCCGACCAAATCATCGAAATCGCTGGCAAGTATATCAATTACGTTTTCAGCCAGTGCTTCATCGGCGGTTGCCGCTATGCTGTCTACAACGGCCTCTCTGGCCCAGTCCACGTTGTGATCACGTATCGCCGCCAGCGAGGCTAGGTAGTCCTGATAGAACTCTATGGCCTTTTTTTTGGCAGTTTCTGGCAGTTCCTCTCCCGAACTGGCAATAGGGCTGGCCGCACCGATAGTCGAGCCGGGACCCATCGCCGCTATATGGGCGGCCATGGATATGTATGTTCCCGCCGAGGCGGCCCACCCGCCCGGCACTACATAGACGATTACCGGAACCTTCGAATTAATGATCCTCTGGCAGATTTCTTCCATAGCTGTACCCAGTCCACCCGGCGTATCCATCAGAATGATACATATGGCATCGTTGTCCTCGGCCACGCCTATGGCACGGTCGACATAGTCTGCAGTGACCGGCACAATAGCGCCCTTGATCTCAAATGTCTGTATTTTCTGGGCGGCAGCGTCTGCTCTGGTAAAAGCCAAAATGTTCGACAGTATTGCCAGACAGACAATCAACAAGATGACTAGACGTCTCATACTTTTCAGTATAGTTCATTTACTTTGTTTTGTGAATGCTGGCATTTTTATTGAATAGGGTAATGATATAGTGTAGAATACCTACAAATCTGTGTTTAGGTATGGCTGATAAATGAAGATTCCCAGGTGCAAAGGTACGCGTGATTTGTTGCCCGCCGATATGGCTCTTTTCCGCCACATCGAAAGAATTTTTATGGACTCATGTATTAAGTGGGGGTACAAGGAAGTTCGAACGCCCACGCTGGAGTATCTGCATCTGTTTACATCTGCGGGAACGCTTACGCCGGAGATGCTGGGTAGAGTTTACTCTTTCCTTGACTGGGATGGCTGGAGCGGCGAGAGAGTTGTACTAAGACCCGATGGCACGATTCCAATTGCCAGGCTTTATGGGGAATGCTTAAGTGAAGGGTCATTAGCCAAGCTTTGCTATATAGAAAACCTGTTTGCTTTTGAGGGAACCGGCCAGGAATCTCGGGAACGATGGGAGTGCGGAGCCGAGCTTATCGGCGATACCGGCATCAACGGGGATGTTGAGCTTATCATGCTGGCGCTTGAGGTGCTGAAAAAGCTATGTGTCAGTGGCGTAGAGGTCAGGTTGTCGCACGCCGGTTTGATAAGGGGGCTCCTGGATGAAGTTGGTTCTTCAGAGCTGCTACAGAAGCTGATAGATGGCAAAAAGGATGCCGTAAACGAGTTGAAAGGCGTAAACAAAGAGCTTGCCAAAAAGCTGTCGCTCATATTTGGCGTAACAGGGAAAGGCAAAGGGTATCTTGATAACTTGCGCGCTATTTTCCCCAATCTAAGCGCTGCGTTTGATGATCTGGTAAAAGTCACTGAACTGCTTGACGGGGCGGGCTGCAACTACAAGCTGCACCTTGCCTCAGGTTTGGGCTTCGAGTACTACACAGGCACTGTATTTCAGCTATATTGCAGGGAGGCAAAGCTTGGTGGTGGTGGACGATATGATGAACTGATACCGCTGGTTGGGGACGGGCCGACGCCGGCGTCTGGATTTGCTCTGTACGTTGGACACATAATGGATTTAATGGAGCCAGCCGAGATTGTTGATATATCGGCGGGAAAGATTCTGATAAAGCCTGCGTCTGACGATGTTGACGTTTTGAAGAGATTCTACGAGCTATCCACACGTTTACGGGATATCGGATATGTTGTTGAGATTGAACTGTGTTCTCAGGATGAGGCAGGCTATGACTGGATAATCAGCGGGGGCAAAGAGTTCGACGTAATCGAAAAGTCCGGCGACAAAGAGTATGAAGGCTTATCCGTCGATGAGGTTTTACAGCGTCTGGAGGCGGCCCGGTGAAGCTGAAACTGGCCTTGCCAAAGGGATGGCTACAGGGATCAACATCTGAGTTGCTTGATCGTATAGGTTTTGGGCTCGATGACTACCATGAAAAGAGCCGCTCGTACCGGCCCTTATCTGAAAAATACCCCGATCTTTTCACAAAGGTTTTCCACGAAAAAGATATTGCCATCCAGGTGGCCCTGGGTAACTATGATCTGGGCATATGCGGGCTTGATTGGGTGGATGAACTGCTCTCCAAATACCCAAGCGACGCCGTATTGAAGATCAAGAATCTGGGTTACGGGAGCGGCAACGTCTATGTGGCTGCAAGCAAGTTTTCTAATATAACAATAGACGACCTCAAGGCTGGCAGTGATATTGTGCGCATTACCACCGAATACCCCAATCTGGCCGAGGCGTACGCTCTAAAACAGCGTTTCAGGCGCTTTATGGTGCTACCGGTGCTGGGTGCGGCAGAGGTTTATCCACCGGAAAACGCCGAACTTGCCATTATCGCGGAGACATCTAAGGACGAGCTATATGCACGCGGGCTGGTTCCGCTGGACGCAATTGGTATTACTAATGCTTTTCTCATCGCCAACAGAGATAGCATGGAAAAGCTGGACTTAAGCGGCGTGCTAGGCCCATTACTCAAGGAGAACATTGCCGAGATAAAGCTTGCCAGACCTTCCAAGAAAGCAGCTGCTACAACGTGGGGTCTGCTTGCCAAAGGCACGGTGCGTTTGGCATTGCCCGATGGACATCAGCAGAAGCACACGATAAGGCTTTTGGAGAGGGCTGGTATTGAGATGAACGGCTATCTTCAGGGTGAGCCCGACTGCCGTCCTGAGATAGGCATAGATGGAACAGTGGTCAAGGTTATCAGGCCGCAGGATATGCCGCTACAGGTGGCCAACGCTAACTTCGACCTGGCTATTACCGGCAGGGACTGGCTTCTAGATCACCTGTACAAGTTCCCATCGAGCCCGGTAGAGGAGCTTTTAGATTTGGGATACGGCAAAGTGCGCATACTGTTGGTAGTTCACAACGATGTACCCGTTAACAGTCTTGTGGATTTGAAAGAAACAATGAAATCGGGTAAGCTGGCCAAAATAAGGGTTGCTTCAGAATATATCAATATTGCTGATAAGTATGCTCGTGACAATCATCTGGCGCCGTACAGGATAGTGCCAACGTGGGGTGCCAGCGAATCGTTTTTGCCGGAGGATGCCGACTTGCTCATTGAGAACGCCGAGACCGGCGCAACACTGGCAAAAAACAACCTTAAGATAATAGATACGTTGATGGAATCTACAGCATGTGTTATCGGCAACAAGAATACCGCTGCAGGTAAGGATAAGATCGCTCAGGTGCTGGATATACTAAAAAGGGGTTTTTAAGGGTTGAAAATAATAAAGGACAGGAAAGAAGCCGCAGATTTTTTGCAACGAACCAGCGTTGAGTTCGAGGACACCCCGGCGCTAAAAACAAGCGTAGAGCAGCTGTTTGGTGAGAAACTGACGTTGGAGCAGGCGGTTGTACGCATAATTGATGCCGTACGCCAGCGCGGCGACGAAGCATTACTTGAATTAACTGCGAAAATAGACGGGGTTAAATTATCCGGCATTGAAGTGAGCAACAACGAGATAGCTGCTGCCTACGACGTGATCGACGATGAGCTGCTAGGCGCTCTTGAGCTGGCTGCCGAGAGAATACGGGCTTTCCATGAGGTGCAGAAAAGCAACAGTCGCACCGACTTTATGGATGACGAACTGGGTCAACTCGTATTCCCATTGGAGCGAGTCGGGCTTTATGCGCCGGGTGGCCGCGCCAGCTACCCCTCAACGGTGCTGATGACCGCCATACCTGCTAAGGTAGCAGAGGTTAAAGAGATTATTCTGGCAACTCCGCCCGCCAAAGACGGGTCGATTTCACCTGCTATTCTGGTGGCCGCCGATATTGCAGGAGTGGATAAGATTTACAGAGCAGGCGGAGCACAGGCGATAGCCGCTATGGCGTATGGCACAGAGTCGATACCCAAGGTGGACAAGGTTTGTGGCCCGGGCAATATATTCGTCACGCTGGCCAAAAAGAACGTGTATGGGGCGGTGGATATAGATGGCATTCAAGGGCCCACCGAGACCATCGTTCTGGCCGATGATAGCGCAACCCCGCTGTTTTGTGCGCTTGACCTGCTGGCCCAGGCAGAGCACGATGAAATGGCGTCGGCGATAATGATAACCGATTCCAAGCAACTGGCCGATAGCGTGGTTAAGGAAATAGAAAACCAGCTTGAAACGCTGGAGCGAAGCCAGATAGCCAAAGAGTCAATCGAGCGCAATGGCGCTATCATCGTCGTGGACAGCATAAATGATGCAATTGATCTGGCCAATACCTATGCGCCGGAGCATCTATGCCTTACGGTTCGTGACCCGGACTATTGCATGAGCCGCATAACGAACTCGGGTGGTATATTCGTAGGGGAAAGCTCGCCGGAGGGCGTGGGTGACTATGTGGCTGGACCGAGCCATGTGATGCCCACCAGCGGCACCGCACGCTGGAGTTCGCCGTTGAGCGTTAATGACTTTTTGAGAACCAGCAATGTTGTTGCTATCAAAGAGCGTTCTTTTAGGGAGATAGGCCATGCGGCGGCAATAATCGCGCGTGCCGAAGGGCTTACCGCTCATGCCAAGGCGGTTGAGGAGAGGCTTAAAAAGCTAGGGGAAGGCAGTGAATAAAGATAGGGATAAAAAGCTTACGGAACGGCTTGTGCGGCAGCATATCATTGATCTTGACCCGTACCAGCCCATCGTGCCACTGGAGGTACTATCGGAGCAGATCGGTATTCCAGTTGATAAGCTGATAAAGCTGGATGGCAACGAGAATCCATATGGTTGCTCGCCCAGGATTAAGCGCGCTATAGCCGATTACAACATATATCATATATATCCCGATTCATCGCATTTGGTGATGCGCAATCTGCTGGAGAGGTATGTTGGTGTTGATAGCGAAAGTGTAGTCATGGGCAGCGGCAGCGACGAGTTGATAGACCTGATACTACGCCTTTATCTTGAGCCGGACGATGAGGTGATCAACTGTGTGCCCACCTTTGGTATGTACCCCTACTGTACCGCGGTCAACAACGGTAAGCTTGTAGAGGTGTCTCGTGATGCTGCGTATGCCGTTGATGTTACTGCTGTAAAGGATGCCGTAGGGAAACATACAAAGGTGATATTCATTGCCTCCCCGAACAACCCAACGGGCAATGCAACGCCGGAA
>DAOUZV010000038.1 GCA_030665485.1 Chloroflexota bacterium
ATTTGCGTATAGGTTTGATTCCTCTCTGTCCACGGCAAAGCGAAGAAGCACACCAATAAAGAAGGTGTACATGATGAGCGCCATGCTTATTATGACTATCTTTACGCGGCTATTCAAGAGTGTGGAGAGGGCAATGGATATTGAACCAAAAAACAGAGTTACGATAAATGCGTATAAAAGCATATAAGGCATCAGCCCAAACAGCGCTTCAAAACTATCTACATCGAGGGGCAGTATCCCCCAGAGCAGCAGTATGGAAAACAGGTAAGCGATAGCCATCAGTATTACGGAGTTTACAATAAGCGCCAGCAGTTTACCCATTATTATCTCGTATCTGTTTATAGGTTTGTTGACCACCAGCATCAGTGTTCCGTCCGTAACCTCTTTGGATATGAAGCCGGCGGCATTTGCCGATGCCAGAATGGTTAGAAGCAACCCGGCGCCCCAGATATACCATATAAATATGATTCGGTCTGCTATGAACTGCGTTTGCAGGGTAAGAGAAGTCGGCGTGGAGGAAATCGCCTCTGCCTTCAGTCCGTTAATCCACTCAATAGAGCAATAAAGCACCAATGCCAATACTACAAGCGAAACAATGGCAATGTTGCGCTTCAGCCCCAGCATATCATAGAAAGTTTTTTTAAAGACAAGGTAAATACCCATTGATTACTGTTCCCCGCCTATCTCCAGTGACTGAGAATAAATGTCATCAAGCCTTATCATTTCCTCATCAAAGGTTCTCAGTCGCAGCTTATGTTTAGCTATAATATCCATACAGTCGTTCTGCAATGCTTCGGCATCACCGCAGGTAATATGAATATGACCATTTTTATCGAGCCATATCTCCTGAGTATATGACTTGGCCTTTAACAGCCCGATAACCTTCTGGTTGTCCGAAGTGTTTATTCTATATCTATCCTGTTTAAACCCATCCTTTACCTGATCCATGCTGCCCTCAATCACCGATTTGCCTTTGTGTATTAGGGTTACCGCATTAATCAGTTGCTCAAGTTCGGGTAAGATATGACTGCTGATGAGGATAGTCATATTGTGCTCATTGTTAAGCTCTTTCAGTTTATCTATAATCAACATCCTGCCTGTAGGATCCAGATTGGCAGTGGGTTCGTCAAGAATGATCAATTCCGGATGATTTACCAGCGCTTGAGCAAGCCCCATGCGCTGTTTCATGCCAGCGCTAAATCCGCCCACCTTGCTATCGCTAAACTCAGTAAGTTCCAACCAATCGAGCAAATCTGCTGTCCTATTTCCCGCCTCATCAGATTTAAGGCCACTCAACCTCGCCATATAGATTAGATAATCCTCTGCAGTCATGTCGCTGTAAAACGGAGGGCGTTCCGGAGAGTAGCCGATAAGCTTTCTAGCCTCCTTTGAACCGGCTGGGAAGCCATTAATAAATGCAACTCCACTAGTACATCTGAGTGAACCGACCAGCATTTTAATGGTAGTCGTCTTCCCCGCGCCATTAGGGCCAACAAAGCCTTGGATTGCGCCTTTCTTAACCTTCATGTCAAGATTATCCACAGCAACTAAATTGCCAAAGACCTTGGTCACCCCCTTAGTTTCAATCATCAAGACGTCTTCCGTAGCCAGCCTCCCCGTTTTAATTTAGCCTTACGTATCATTTTGTAAAACCTTGATACCAACAAAACGACAATCAAGCTTATTAGCAGTAGAATGGCAAATACCGCCGAAGATACCCCTTTTGTTGCGGTGAAGATCACCGTGCTGTAATAGGTTTTCCCATATTGGTCTTGTGATGCGACTGTTATTTTGTAGTTTCCCTGTTTCAACGACAAATCGAAATGGTTATCCCTGGTCTGTCCCGTAAACACGCTATTTACCAAAACGCGCGTGGAAGTTTCCTCCGCACCACCGTCCCAGGAAACCCTTACCGGGGTATTCACGGCAGCCCCCGTGGCAGGTAAAACTATCTCAAAATCGCTTGATGCATTATACAGATACAGGCCACCCCAAATCGCCAATCCTACCGTTTGATCATCTACTACATATGCTGTCTCCACCAGGGCGTCTAAAGAAAACTTCGATATGGTGCTCTCTGCTTCTACATCAACTATGGTTATTCCCACATCTGTGATAAGAGCGACATCATTGCTCCCGTTGCCATTTATATCGCCTAATTCCTGCATGGTAATATGCAGTTGGCGGTTCTGGAACGCATCATCTTCGATCACGGGGAAGGTTTTCAACTCTTCACCTTGAGCAATATCATATATGATGAGAACAGGTCTTGATTTGACCTCGGTCACCGCAGTTCGCTGTAGGAAGCCGCCTATATCGTCATCGCCATCATCCTCGCTCAGCTCCATAGTAAATACGGCAAGCTCGGCAACCCCATCTCCATTCATGTCTGCTATCGGCGTTGCCGGCATCACAGAAACGTCGCCTATATTTACCGTAGAGTAACGCCCCAAACTATCCGGAATAGCGGAAAGATCGATATCATATATACTATCGCCATCTCTACCACTTGCCACCCAAAGCTTCAGGTCCCACCATTCGTCACTATATCTACTCCCACTTGTCGTCCCCTGGAACACTATGCTATCGGCATAGCCGTCATCATTGAAATCGGCATTGGCTGGTTTCACAATCAGCGCATTTTGCGGATCATCAGCCTCCAGTAGCACTTGCCCGCTTACGGGCGAAAAGACGGTCATATGCTGGCCGACAGGGTATACTCGGCGTTCTCTGATAAACATCAAATCCGTTACGCCATCGCCGTCAAAATCATAAACGCCATCCCTATGTTCAAATGTTTCCCCGAAATCAGCTTGATAAGTGATATGATCGGTGTAATTAGGCCAGGTATCGCTTTTATATATTATAATCCCCTCCTCCGACAAAGCGGCCAGATCGGGTATCTCATCTTCGTTGATGTCGCCCACTACCACGACTTCGGCGTATTCCTCTTCAGAAGGGGGCAGGGTGGTTTCCCACAATACGTTTCCGTCACGGTCTATTACCAATAAGCTATCCCAATCCAGAGCGGCATAGGCATAACTTGCCTCATAGGGAATAAAGGCAACCGAATTGTATCCCTCGGTAAGCGGAGTTTCGGACAGAACTTTTGCGTTTCCTGCATCACCGCTGCCACTGAATTCGACTATCTTATACTCACCAATCCCGTCGGGATTATAGATGGCACTTGTGCTCATAACACCGGCTATGTCCTGCTTGCCATCACCGTCGAGATCGGGAACGATTTCTATGTTGTCCAGCACGGTATCAAGATCGGGTACAGTGTAAGTCCATGCCTTTTGACGTGTGGCGCCATCTACTACACACAGTGATCTCGTTACTGAAGATGAATATCTGACATTATCATTTGAATACAAAAGGAAATCATCTGTCTCATCTCCTGTTAAGTCGCCCCTCGCAGTTATGGCCGAATTAATGGTCACCGGATTACGTGATATTATGTCGCCCTGGTCAGAAATGTGAAGCAGCTCATGACCATAGTAATATAAATAGCTGTTGGCGTCATACTGATAAACGTTTGGGTCGGAGCCTGCTCTATCAACTTCGATGGTCGAATACTGCTCACCCTGCGCGATATCATAAACGTCAAAGGTTGCCCCATGGACATTGATTCCTGTCGTTACCAAAACTGCTTTACTGTTTAGCGATAAGGAGTTGATAGAGCTCAATTTTCTCCCAATTACCATATCTGCATCCCATAGCTTCTCCTGTGTTTGTCCATCGTAGAGCATGATCATAGTCCTCCACTCCGGCCCCCAAGGAGTTCTAATTTCCTTCTCAGCTAGCTCCAGTATGTCATCATAATCATCCTCATTAATATCTCCCACATTTCTAACGTCCCTATCACTGAATTCACCCTCTCTACTTGCGAAAGGCACGATCTCCCAGTCAATAGCTCTGCTCTCCAGATCAATCAAATACAGCCTGTATTCATCAACATCAACAAGACGGTCTTTATAATGGATTAACATTGTCGCCTTGCTCCGGCTTTGCATATTGAACGCCCCAATCAAAATAAGCTGCAAATCGGTGTGAGCATCTTTCTTTGGTATCTTTTGAATACAGCTTATCAATTTGCCGTTTCGCCCACTAAACAAATACAGTTTGTGGTATCTTTGCTCTACTTGAAGAGTTTTAAACGCTGTCTCTGGAGTGGGATTTATCATTGCTCCCAGCAGATCGCTAACCCCGTCTCCATTTATATCTTGAACCACCTCTAGATAATCCAATTCTGTGGCGATGCAACCAACTAAATGGCCATTGCTATCCAACATTATGAGTTTGTCTCTAACAGTAAAAGCAATACGGTCATTATCTATGATTCTGAGTCGGGACGGAATTGAACTTACAGTAGTCCATCCGATATCTTCAACAAAAACTCGTTGTGTATGCGAATACTGCCATAAGCTCTCGCCTGTGGCCGGATCGTAACACCTGACGTTGGAATAATGACTTTCGTCCAGTGTTATCACGATTTCCCGTTTGCCATCACCCGATATATCTTCTACCGTGGCCATATTTGTAATCTGACTGGAAAGAGGAACGTACGACTGAAGTTGTCCTTGCTGCAAGGCATATAAGCCTGTAGATGTGGCAACAAAAACGGTTTCATCCTCTGCATCTATCAGTTTTTCTGCTGATACATCATATACATAACCGCTTATTCCCAACTGGATATCATCAAATGGAGGCTCGGTGATTTCGATAGTGTCGACGGCGGTAGCATCAGGGGAAGGGGTAAATACACTTAGAATAGAGCCGCTGACAAGAGCGGCTACTGTTATTGCGGTAATAATGGCTTTGTTTGCTTTTTTCATCCAATACCCGTACTGAAAGTGACTTCAGTAGTATATAGTATCGTTGCGTATATTTCAATGTGAGATTGAAGGAACAAAAGGTAGAACCTTTGAAACGAGGTTTAGGCTAACATTTCACCTGGACTAGTTTTGTGGGGGCAGGTCAGCAAGCCTTGCGGATCTAGGGAGAACAAAGTCATCCATCATATCCTGAATTTCAGGAAATCGTTTTCGCACTGCAGCAATTAATTCAGTCGAAGAATTTGCTTGAGAGAGAGCCTCTTCAAAGGCAATAAGATAATTGCGGCAATACTGCAGGGATTCCGGACCATCAGACAAATGTGCCAGCTTGTGCCCGGCTACCACTGTCTTTGGTTTTAGGGAAATGAGATACTCAATAGAATCCAGCCATCCTTTTCGAGCTTCCGGCGTCACATGATGCGCCATGAATAAATGGATACCGTTAAAGACGATATCGCTAGCGATAATCGCGTCGATGGCAGGAATATAAATCGCGGTCGTTTCCTTATGATCGCCAATCATGGGCCCTAAAATCTCCAGCTTCTCACCTTCAAGCTCTATAAAAGACCCATCATAGGGATCCGGAACTATAAGATTACGCGGACAATCGGAACCAAGCACTCCAGACCAAAAAGGCAGCCTTTCAGGAATCGACTTGGCTACACTTAAACAAACTTGTGGAATTGCTATTAACTCAGCATTAGGAAAGGCCTGCACAAACACGGGCGCAGAAAAAAAATGGTCGGGGTGGCCGTGGGTGATATAGATGTATTTTAGATTTCGTTTACTCTCAAGAATCTCTGCCACCACGCGATGTGCCTGACTGAGAATAATAGGCACATCAATCAGCACTGCATCTTTTTCTCCCATTACAAGAACATTGGGGGCACTAAAACTCTTTGGTCCTCCATGGATAACATTCAATGTAAGGGATGATTCTTTGGCCTGTTTACTGCTTGACTTATTCATATAATTGCCTCCTGGGGTAACAGTGCTATGTAGAATAAATATGGGCAACATTATATACTACGATAATAAATAATGCCAAAACGCTAACTTAACATGTGGACTAAATGGTTGGGCAGGGCAAGCTATCAAAATCGATAATGATGGAGGGCGTAGTGGCCTTCGGTTACATGGGCAAAATCGTAGAAGTTGATCTTGATAATAATAAGATAGATTTTATCCCAACTGAAAAATACGCTGAGAAGTTTCTGGGTGGCCGCGGAATAGCCTCCAGGATTTACTGGGAAAGAGTTAAGCCTGAAACAAAAGCATTTGACCGAGAGAATGTACTTATATTTATGACCGGGCCACTGGTAGCAACCAGCGTTCAGGGGGCTGCCCGCCTTTCCGTTGTCGGAAAATCTCCTATGGCATACCCTGAAGGATATTGTTACGGAGATTTTGGTGGATTTGCAGGGGCGGAACTGAAGCGAGCTGGCTTCGATGGTATCGTGGTAAGTGGTATATCGCCGAAACGGGTTTATCTCTGGATTCATGATGAGCAAGTAGAATTAAGACCTGCAGAGCCCATCTGGGGTCAAAATGCCTATGGCGTAGAGGAGGCACTGCAACAGGCTCACGGTAAAAATACCAAGTTCATTGCTACAGGTATAGCTGGCGAGAACAGGGTCAGGACAGCGGTGCTGGTTGCTTCGCATCACGCAACTGCTAACGGTGGCTTTGGTGCGGTAATGGGTTCTAAAGGATTGAAGGCTATAGCAATTAAAGGGAACCTGAAACCCAGTGTCGCAAATCCTGAAAAACTCAAAGAGCTAAACAATTATACGGTTCGTATAAGCAAACGTTACCAGATACACAGATTTCCAAGACAGCATCTTATTGAGAGGGTTGGTAACGGGCATTGCTACCAGTGTGGACTAGAGTGCATAAGAGGCCTCTATCGCATTCCTTCGGGACGGCAGGATTATCGCAAGTGCCAGTCCATGGCGGTCTATAGCCCATGGGTATACGGTAATGAAGACGAACCTGTGGATACCTTTTTCGATGGTTCTACAATGTGCAATGACTATTCACTATGCACTATTGATATCAGTGGCATTGTTGGCTGGCTCCACAGGTGTTACAACAAAGGGTATCTGACTGAAGAAGAAACTGGATTACCCCTCTCCGAAATAGGAACACGTCATTTCTTTGATAAACTGCTTCAATTAATATCATATAGAAACGGGTTTGGAGATATTCTGGCCGAAGGTTTGTATAGAGTCCGCGACCAAGTCAATGAAAGTGCCAAAAAACTCGTTCCTTATTTTGTTGCGCCTATTGGCATAGGTGCCGCGGACTCGGGACGACGCAATAGGGCACATGCCATTCTTTCTGCCTTTGAACCTAGGGCATCAAGGCCTCTGCAGCATGAGATCGACTGGTTGATGTGGCGCTGGCGGGCCAATCAAGCCACCCCAGAGCACTCCCAGGTTACATATGAAGTCGTTCGATCCATAGCCGAACAGTTCTGGGGAAGCGCGGAGGCGGCAAAGCTTTCCACCTATGAAGGTAAGGCAAATGCCGCAAAAAGGACACAGAATAGAGTCTGCCTCAAGGACAGTCTTGGATTGTGTGATTTCGCATGGCCAATAATGGACTCGATGAACACGTTTGACTACGTAGGTGACCCTAATCTTGAAGCGGAAATCTTTCAAGCAGTTACCGGCGTTGATGGCAAGCAACTGGAGCTATTTGCCGAGCGTATTTTCAATCAGCAAAGAGCAATAATGGTGAGCGAAGGCAGGCAAGCCCCCGAAGAGGACAGGCCGCCAGAATACAATTTTACCGTACCTACTGAAACCGAGAATTTTGTTCCGGGGCATGATGGCAAACCGGTAAGCACTCTTGGCAGTTTATTGGACGAGGGAAAATTCAAAGAGATGATAGGTGAATACTATCAACTGCGCGGTTGGGAGCAAACATCAGGCTTGCCATATCGCAAGACACTGGTTGACCTTGGAATTGAGGATCTGGCCGCAACCTTCGAAGCGGCGGGGTATCAATTGCCAACTTCATACATTATTACTTGATTAACAGAGGGAGGCCTTTTTGGAGCTACGCCAGTAACATTTCCGCAAAAAGGTTAAAGCAAATTAGCGGATAAAATCGTCAATTTAGCTTTAACACTTGCCCCTTGACAATAGAACACATGTTCTACTATAATCAAGCTCCGCCCCAGGAGCTATTATGATGACCAAGCTTATCAACGAACCTATCACAGTTCATCAGAACAAAAATTCAAGCCCAACCGCCTTCATCTGGAGAAAGCGCCTCTATAGAGTTATAGAGGTATTCGACTGGTGGAGAGAGCCGGCGGAGTGGTGGAGGGAAGATTCCATACCACTCTTTGTGCGCGTAAACGCTAAGAACACAAGCGTCGGCACCTATGAGCTCTGCAAGATCGATAATAAATGGCTGCTATCCAGAATCATGGACTGAGATAATGGGATTCATTCACCTGCACGTACACTCCCAATACAGTTTTCTCGACGGGGCCTCATCTCTGGATGCCCTTCTGGAAAAGGCCGCGGCTCTGGATATGCCCGCGCTGGCCATAACCGACCATAACCGGCTAACAGGTGCAATCAGGTTTTATGACAAGGCAAAGACGCTAGGAATAAAGCCGATAATAGGTGCAGAAATCAACATGGACGGAGGCTATCACCTGACCCTTCTCTGCAAGAACTTGGAAGGCTATTCGAATCTTTGCCAGTTGCTGACCCAGGCTCATCTGTCAAACCGACACGGTAAACCACAGGCAAGCAAAGAGATGCTGCAGTCATACCATAAAAACATCATCGCCCTGAGCGGGTGCAACAGCGGCGAGATCCCAAGCCTACTGCGCGAAGGCAAGACAAAGGACGCCCAAAAGGCAGGGCATGAGTACAGGCGAATCTTCGGAGGGGACTTTTTCATAGAACTGATGCGGTACCGCTCACGGGAAGGAGCCCGAGACGTTCATAGACTGGCTGCATTTGCCATGCAGGGGCGCCTGCCAGTCGTTGCCACCAACAACGTCCACTACGCCGATGTTGAGGGCTACGCGGTAAAGGAACTGCTCAACGCCATAGGTAGAAATGTGCCCGTACAGGCGCTGACAGGGCACAGAACCGTGGAGCAATATCTCAAATCACAACAGGAGATGACCTCGCTGTTCAGGGACTTTCCGGAGGCGATAAAGGCGACGGAGGAGGTCGCCGCACGGTGCAACCTGGAGCTGCGGTTAGGCATCCCGCGCTTCCCTAAGTTCGATATTCCGAATGGCGAAACGGACTACTCTTATTTGTCGAAGCTTGCTTATGCAGCGCTTTCCGAAAAGTACCCAACCACAACCACCACCATAAGGAAGCGCCTGAGGTATGAGCTGGACACAATAAATAAACTGGGATTCTGCAGCTACTTCCTAGTTGTCTGGGACATAGTCCGGTGTGCGAAAAGGAGAAATATACGCTGTCAGGCAAGGGGCAGCGCCGTGGACAGCCTCGTTGTCTACCTGCTGGACATCAGCAATGTCGATCCCATCGCCTACAACCTCCTCTTCGAGCGCTTCATGCACCCGCTTCGCAAAGAGCCTCCCGATATAGACCTGGATATAGACAGAAGGCGCCGGGCCGATGTCAGAGACTACATCTATGATAAATACGGTACCGACAATGTTGCCTGCGTGGGCACCATAAACACCTACATGGCCAGAGGGGCCATCCGAGACACCGGCAAGGCGCTAGCCATTCCCCAGGAGATCATCGAGGAGGCATGTGAGGGCATCCACTGGCTGTCTGCTTCACAGATACTGGACAAGGCGGATACCCTGCCGGAGTTGAAGAACAACCCCATTTACAAGGACCCCGGGCTGGCTCATTTCTTCAAGCTATGCGCCGCCATAGACAGCTTCCCCAAGCACATGTCGGTGCATCTGGGAGGACTGCTCATCGGCAGCGGCAGGCTATCCGAGTTAGTGCCGCTGG